>NZ_JACJOK010000078.1:0-219807 GCF_014695505.1 Trichocoleus sp. FACHB-90 | reverse complement strand
TTGGGTCGCCAGTATTTAGGGAAAACTGCCATAAGGAGTCGCCATTGGATGCAAATTATGAGCTTGATTCTCATTAATATATAAATACTGAGTATTTATACTCAATATTTGAACTATGATTCACTTCTACACTTAAAGCCACTGTCTATGTGACAGTTGTGGGTGCGGAATGTGGGATAAAACTACTATAGCAATCCTATTTAAGTTGTGAAAGAGTATTCGCCCTGGTGTAGGGACACGGCAGTGCCGTGTCTCTACAGGGTTTCACGAATTATTTAGGATTGCTATATTGATTTTGTAGAATGACCGTTGCCCTGCATAAAAGCTTTTAAATCGATGAGATAAGCTGTTAAAAAGGCTTCGTCATCGTGGATTAATCGAGATATTTTCTCCAGGTAAGGCTCTTTTCTCAAGGGTTTCATCGTCAAAATGGCGTTTTTGCCTGTAGGTGGAAAGTTTCTCTTAACTGCGGATGCTCAAAGTGAAGTTCCCTGGCGTGCAGATGTAGCCGATTCGCCTCTGCACGGCATCCATAGAGGCGATCGCCCAAAATAGGCATCCCAAGTCCTCTGGCATCAGCAGCATGAACTCGGATCTGATGGGTGCGTCCTGTTAGTGGTATAAACTCTACCCTGGTGCATCCTTGCCTCGCCATCACCCGGAAATGAGTCAAGCTGGGTTTCCCTTGTTCATCAACTTTCTGATAGGGACGACGATTGGGATCTCCCCTTAAGGGTAGTGCGATCGCGCCAGAGTCAGTCGTAACTAAACCGGAAAGTACCGCTTCATAAACTTTGTGAACCTGTCGCTGCTGAAACTGACAACTTAGTTGGCGATGGGTTTGGCGATCGCGTGCCAGTAGGAGAATACCAGATGTTTCTTGATCCAACCGATGCACGGCAGTAATCTCCATGCCATCAGGTAACAGATTACGCAAGCGGGCTAAAACGCTGTCTTGGCGATCGCTATAACGTCCCGGTACGGATAGTAACCCTGCGGGTTTGTTCACCGCAATCAGCCATTCGTCTTCATAAATAATGGGTAGCGATCGCGTCAGCGTTGTGTCAATCGCTGATACCCTCAAGGGTGCGGCTACACAGACTAAATCTGCCGACCCAGGCTTAGTTTGTATAGTCCCAGGCTTACAGCCTGTAGGCATCTGAGGCAATCCTGACAGTAGAAACCCCATCAATGGCTGACAACGTTCTAAACAAGCTCCGTAGAACTCTCCCTGGATTTTCTCTTGAGTGGACGATCCCCACCAAAATTCCGCCATTGCCAGCGGTTTAAGCCCATGCGTTGCCGCATAATGCAGTAGCTTGGGGGCGCAGCAGTCTCCTGTCCCGGTGGGCATAGAGCCTCCTGGCATCAATTGCTGCAACGATAAAGATTGCCCAGAAAAATTAGTCAGGCTGTAAGCAGCGTGCATCTGCGCCTGGAGTTGGCGGGACAGTTGTTTACGCTGTTGTTTCAGTTCCCTTAGACGCGCATCGGCTGTTTCAATTAACTGCTTCAGCGGCTGCAATGCTTGGCTTTGCTGGCGTTTGAGTATTCGCCTCTCAATCCCCTCCCGACGGCTTTCTTCATCGAGTTGTTCAAGAGCAACAGTAAGGGCAACTCCTGTCAGCGTTTGGCAGAGTATCTGACGCTTTTCCTGTCGTTGGTGTTTGCAATCTCGATGGCGATCGCTTAAGATTTGCAACTGCTGCTCCTGCTGGCGATACAGGGTTTCGTACTCTTGCCGTTCTTTGAGTTGCTTGAGGGTAATCAGTTCCTGCTTCATAGCGTCTAATTGAGCCAATGTGCGGGCTTCGGCTAATGCACACTCGTCTCGTCCGGGAATCGGCGGTACCCAACCTTCAACTGCACTGCAACCATTCAGCAGTCCGGAGAATGCTTTCAGTATCCGTTGTTCGCCATTCGGTAGTTCAATTAGTAATATCCCGTACATCTTGCCTTCACGAGAATAACTCTCATCCCTGGTAAGGTGTTGCATTAAACTTCTGGCGATCGCTTCCGACATTGGGGTGCGCGGTAGTCTCAGCAACTCGCCATGAGGAGAATGCCCTTCATACCAATAACTAGGAGATGAGTTAGCGATCGCATAGTTGCCATCGATGAAATCTGAAAGTGTGTGCAGAACCACCATAAATAGTAATGCGTCAGACAAGTTGTTGATTGCCACTGCTCTCAATGTGGCGGCGCAAAACTGCGTTAATCAGCGTTTTATACTCTGAACCTTGGGATTGAAACCAAGCCATCACGTCTTTGTCTAACTGAACCAAATTTTTTGCCTCAGCCGCCGGAACTCGCAGCATTGCCTTTTCAAAAAACTCATCAGTCAATGGTGGGATATCACAATAGTTTATATCATCATCTGACATTGATTCCAACGCTTCCCAATTAGTACGTGAGGTATTGTTCAAATCGTTGCCGCTCATATCAATTTGCCCTTCTTGCTGAGATAATTCGGATAAGATTTCCTTGTCTTTCTGTCCAGACAACAACCGCTACACCTTCTTTTATGTAGTTGCGGTTTCAACCGCCTATTGCTAATTAAGTTTTTTGATCTAAGCGAATTGCTTGTTCTAAAGCTTTTTTCTCTTTAGCTTTTTGGATATAAGGCTCAAGTTGGCGATTTTCCCAACCTGTCAGAATTTCCATATCTTCTAAATTCATTCCCCGCATTAACATTTCGACGCACCAGGTTTGTTGGACTTGCTCAATGGTAGGCGATCGCCCTTCTGGTGCAATCAAGTCAGTTGTTAATTCCTGCCACAGTTGGCGAACTTCTGCTTCAGTTAAAGGCTCGTGGGCGGCATTGATAAACAAGGCAGAGTGTGTATCTTTGCAACTTCTCAACCATTGGGTTAGCGGATTTTTCTGATACGTTCCATAGCGCTTCCCCATAATCCACTGATTGACGGGAACTTGGCGAATCAACCCTTTAGTAATTTGTAAAAACTGTTGATCGCGATCGCTAATATAATGCGATCGCTCTAACTGAGCAATCTCTGCTGGAGTCAATCCGGCACCAAATAGCACGTAAACTAAAGCATACTCCTGCAAACCCTGCTTTTTAGCCTTTTGCAGAATACTATGAACCAGTTGGGCAGGCAAATCTGCAATCTTATTGGTTGCTAAAGATGCCAGTTGAATTGCATGAGAAAGAGTCACCGGGTTCGGCGCAACTGCACCCTGAAGAAACAGAGTCACAAGATTTTTTAAAAAATCCTCCCTGTCTTGCCAAAGGTCGTGAAATTCGCTGGTGAACTCAATGACGGCATATCCTAACAACATACCATTGAGCAAACTGGCAAGTTTTTCGGCGGGCAGGTGCGCCTGCAATTGCCCGCCATCAATAACGGCTTCGAGGTATTCCGCCACATAGCGATTAGCTTGGGTAAAGCCGCGTCCTAATGCCTCGCGGTTCTCGGCTGGGTACTGTCCGGCTTCGCCCACGACCGAACGCACCATTTCTGGCACTCGTTCTAGCGCCTGCAAGCAAGCATCCGCATACTCTTTGAGCGCTTGTTCTAGGCTACTGGCTTGATTCGCCTGCTGCACTAGGGTTTGACCTAACTGGGCAAATACCGCAGCTTCCTGAATTACAGCTAACAGCAATCCGTGTTTATTGCCAAAGTGACGAAACAGGGTTACTTCATTGACATCTGCTAATTCTGCAATCTGTTTGGTAGTCGTTTCGGTCACGCCTTGGGCGGCAAAAAGCTTTAATGCGGCATCGATTAAACGTTGCCGGGTGGGATTTCGCGGAGTTGACATAAATACAATGCAAGCGTTACTTGCACAAACTGCAAAAAGTTGTTAAAGTAATGTAAGTAGCACTTGCATCTCTTCTTTCCACTGTACCTTGCTAACCCGGCAAGTGTACAGGCAGTGAAGAGAGCAAATCAGAAATCAGCGCTGTACTCAATGGTGCTGATGGATTTTAGTCACCTTTGAGGATTTTCATGACTTCTAATACGGAAACGGCTCCCAACAGGGGTGAATATGGCACCCTGTCTTGGATAAATGTGGCCTTCTTCGGTGCATTTCATGCACTGGCATTATTAGCACCTTGGTTCTTTTCCTGGTCGGCGCTGGGCGTAGCAATTTTTTTACACTGGCTGTTCGGTAGCATTGGCATTTGTTTGGGTTATCACCGATTGCTAACGCACCGCAGCTTGCAGGTGCCAAAGCCTCTGGAGTATGCAATCACTTTCATCGGATCGTTAGCACTGCAAGGCGGGCCGATCTTTTGGGTAGCTGGACACCGGATGCACCACCTACACACCGAGGATGTGGACAAAGATCCTTACTCTGCGCGACGAGGATTTTGGTGGAGTCATATGCTGTGGTTGTTTTACCCGCAAGGAGAAACTTTCGACTATGAATCTTACAAGCGCTTAGCTCCAGATTTAGATCGCGATCCCTTTTACCGTTGGCTGAATAAGAACTTTTTGCTGCTTCAGCTGCCCTTGGGACTTTTACTTTACGTGCTTGGCGGTTGGTCGTTTGTAATTTATGGCATATTTGTGCGAGCAGTTTTACTGTGGCACAGCACTTGGTTGATTAATTCGGCAACCCACATGACAGGCTACCGCACATTCACCTCTGAGGACAATTCCCGTAATCTTTGGTGGGCAGCATTGCTTACCTACGGCGAAGGATGGCACAATAATCACCATGCTTATCCGAATGTGGCGAAGGCAGGATGGCAGTGGTGGGAAATCGACATGACTTGGTGGGCGATTACAATCCTGAAAAAGCTGGGTTTGGCACAACGAGTAGTGATGCCACCAGAAGGATAATCTGAAAAGCTGAGAAGTTTTTCTCTTGAGCGATCGCACTCTCTGTCACCACAATATCAGTGAGAAGCGATCGCGCCTGCTTATCCCATTAATTGAACATTTTTATTCTGAGTGGGGCTAGGCGGCTCAAACTTGTAGCCAAAACCCCGGACGGTATGAATAAATATCGGCTTACTAATATTCGGTTCCAGCTTCCGGCGAATTTGACCGATGTGAACGTCAACAACCCGTTCATCTGCGACAAATTCATGACCCCAAACGTCTCTAATCAGATCCTTGCGACTCAAAGCCTGCTTGGAATGCTTCGCTAAAAAATGCAGCAGGTCAAATTCCAAGGCAGTTAACGATACAATTTCATTGTCAAATATTACCTCACGGCTCACCGGGTCAATCACCAAGTTCTCAAACACGAAACGCTTCCGTTCCTCAGGATGGACTGGAGGCTGGAGGAAACGCAAAAGAGCCTGCACTTGTTTTTCCAATAGTCGCAGATGGAAAGGCTTGGTAACATAGGCATCAGCCCACTCTAATCCTGTAACTTGGTGTTCTACATCCGCTAGTCCGGTCAGCAGCATGACAAGAGTACCCGTGCGGCTTTTTTTCATTTGCTGACAAACCTCATAGCCGATAATGTCAGGCAAAATTACATCTAGAATCACCAAATCGGGTTGGAATTGTTCAAACCTTGCCAAAGCAGTCTTACCGTCTCCGGCGGACTCCATTAAATAATTTTGCTGACCTAAAAAGCGATAAACTAAATTCCGAATAGCAGGATCGTCATCAACCACAAGAATCTTTTTGGGAGCTATGCCTGAATCATGGGGTCTAGGCTGATTAAAATTTTCGACCATTACACTTCCTTCCTCCACTGCTACAAGTTTAGTGCCGACAAGATTGCTATTTTGGTGTGTAGAGCCTATTGCACCCCGACAAACTAGAAAAGTAAATCGTTCTTAACCGAGTTTAGATACGATAGTGTAGCCTTGCCAATAGCGACTCTACCCGTCTGCTGAAAAGGCGCACTTGCGATCGCATCCCTCCAGTCTAACTATGACTACCACTACTAACTTCCTTAGCCACCTCAACCCCAGTCAACGCCTCGCCGTCGAACATTACGAAGGCCCCTTGCTTGTCGTTGCTGGCGCAGGTAGCGGCAAAACACGGGCGCTAACTTATCGAATTGCTAATTTAATTTTGCAGCACGGGGTAGATCCGGAAAATATCCTGGCGGTGACTTTTACCAACAAAGCCGCACGGGAAATGAAGGAACGGATGGAAAAGCTGTTCGCCGCGCAGTTAGCCGAAAAGCAATATGGCAAGCCGTTGTCAGCCTTAGCTGCGGATGAACAAACCCGGTTGCGATCGCGTGTTTACAAACTTTACATCAAAGATTTGTGGATTGGCACCTTTCACAGTCTTTTTTCCCGAATTCTCCGCTTTGATATTGAGAAATATCAGGATGAGAAAGGACGCAAGTGGACGCGAAACTTTTCCATTTTTGACGATTCCGATTCTCAAAGTTTGGTAAAAGAGATTGTCACCAAACAGTTAAACTTGGATGAGAAAAAGTTTGAACCCCGTTCGGTGCGTTATACCATCAGCAACGCCAAAAATCAGGGATTTTCCCCTCAAGAGTTTGCCACCGAACAACCAAATTTTCGCGGACGGACGATTGCTCAAGTTTACAGCATCTACCAAGATAAGCTGGCAGAAAATAACGCCCTAGATTTTGACGATTTGATTATGGTGCCAGTCAAATTGTTTCAGCAAAACGAGCAAGTTTTGGGTTACTGGCACCGCAAGTTTCATCATATTCTAGTAGATGAATATCAAGATACTAACCGAATTCAGTACGATTTGATTCGCTTGTTAGTGACAGATGGGAAGACAGAAAAAAGCGAATGGAGTTGGCGCGATCGCTCAGTTTTTGTAGTTGGTGATGCGGATCAATCTATTTATAGTTTCCGCATGGCAGATTTCACAATTCTACTGGAATTTCAGGAGAATTTTGGCGACGGCTTGCCAGATGACGATACCCGCACAATGGTAAAACTGGAAGAAAACTATCGTTCCAGAGAAAATATTCTGCAAGCAGCTAATCAGCTGATTGAAAATAATACTCAGCGCATTGACAAAGTGTTGAAAGCGACACGCGGCGCTGGTGAACTTATTTTTTGTTACAAAGGCGACAATGAAATTGCCGAAGCCGAATTTGTCGTCACTCAAATTCGCCATCTAGAACACCAAAATCCCGAATTAAATTGGGGTAGCTTTGCCATACTTTATCGCACTAACGCTCAATCTCGCGCTTTTGAAGAATGCCTGGTGCGCGGTGGTGTACCTTATACAATAGTTGGTGGTTTGAAGTTCTACGACCGGAAAGAAATTAAAGATGCGGTGGCATATTTGCGGCTAATTGTCAATCCGGCGGATACAGTTAGTTTGCAGCGAGTGATTAATACACCACGACGCGGGATAGGCAAAGCTACATTAGATGCGATCGCGGGCGTTTCCCAAGAGTTAGGCGTATCGATGTGGGAAATCCTCAAGGATGAGACTTCAGTTAACACATTAGCTGGACGTGCTGCCAAAGCGATCGCGCGTTTTGTCGAAATGATTTGCCACTGGCAGAACCAACTGGAAATCCTACCAGCCTCCGAAATTGTTCAGGGAATAATGGAAGATTCTGGTTATATTCAGGATTTGAAAACCCAAGGCACCGATGAAGCGCAAAACCGACTAGAAAACGTCCAAGAACTTTTCAACGCGGTGCAACAATTTGAACAAGAAAATGAAGACATAAAATTAGAAAGTTTCCTCCAAAATGCTTCCTTATCTTCTGACTTAGATGATTTGAAAGAAGGAGAATCGCGCCTTTCTATGATGACATTGCACTCTGCCAAAGGGCTAGAATTCCCTGTAGTCTTTTTAGTAGGAATGGAACAGGGATTACTACCCCATACGCGCACCTTAAACGACCCAGCGCAACTAGAAGAAGAACGGCGTTTGTGTTATGTCGGCATCACCCGCGCTCAAGAAAGATTGTATCTCACCCATGCCAGCGAACGTCGCCTATGGGGTTCCCGCGAACCTGCTGTTAGTTCGCAATTTCTCAAAGAGTTGCCCAAAGAATTACTCAGTGGAATAACAAAAGTTAATCGCACCACCGCCCCGGCAAAATCCCAAACGGCGACAACCAATGGTAATCATAACTGGAAAGTAGGCGATCGCGTTCTTCACTCAGCCTTTGGCGTTGGTAATATCACCCACATTTTCGGGCAAGGAAACAAAATCTCTGTAGCGATCAAATTCCCAAGCGTCGGGCAAAAAATCATCGATCCTAAAATTGCCAAACTGCAAAGAGTTGAGTAGCTATAGCAATTCAAGGGTTGGGTACAATAAATCTGTAAGAACATGGCATTGCCATGTCCCTAGCAACGTGGCGAAAATAAAACAACCGCGATATATTTCACCCAACCGAGAAACGCTATAAATATACATCCGCCAACGCGGTTCATTCCTCCGCGCCTGGGTGGTTCATATTTATACCCCTAGCCAAAAGCGCACTACCATAAGCAGCTTCAGCATGAATCGGTGTAACAATCGGCACCTGAAGATAACGCGCACGAATTGCAGTCCAAACAGAATTTTTCGCACCACCCCCAGCGGTATAAACTCCACTCAACTGCGTGCTACCTAGCTGTTGTAATAATTGATAACCCCGTGCTTCAATTCGGGCAATGCTTTCCAACAAACCATGCAGGAATTCTACTGAATTATCTGGACGCGGTTCTAGTTTTGGTGGTAAATGGGGGTCATTAATAGGGAAGCGATCGCCCTCTTTTAATAACGGATAATAATCAAGTAAACTTTCTTTCTCTGCATCAATCTGACAGCTAAGACTTTCCAACTCCCTATCAGTAAAAAATTTTCGCAGCACCGCACCACCAGTATTAGACGCACCGCCAACTAACCACAAATCCCCTAGTCGATGACTGTAAATTCCATATCGCGCATCATCAACACGAGTGTTACTCAACAACTTCAGCACCAGAGTAGAACCTAGCGAGGTACTAGCTTCACCGGGAGACTTAGCACCACTGGCGAGAAACGCCGCAATACTATCAGTTGTGCCAGCACATACAACGCAATCTTTCGGAAATTCAAAGTTAGCAGCAATCTCAGGTGTTAATTCAGCAACAGGTGTACCAGGGGCAATAACTTTAGGAAGATAAACTGGTAATTGCAGATTTTCCAGCCATTCAGAATAGCACAAATTTTCGACATCGTAACCCAATTTCAAAGCATTGTGATAATCGCTTATTCCTATTTTTCCATGCAACAAAAACGCCAACCAATCCGCCTGATGCAGGAAATAATTTTTCCTGTTTTCCTCTTTGCCCGGTGGGAGCGCCTTTAGATACCAAAGAAGTTTTGCCAGGCTGGAAGTAGCGCTTAATACTGTGTGATTAGGTGGGGCAATTTTCTTCAAATTATCCATCATTTCCACCCCCCGCGCATCGTTGTAGAGGATAGGTTCAACAACAGGATTGCCAGCGCGATCGCATAACATTACAGTAGAAGACGTTCCGTTGAGCGCGATCGCTTTTATTTCCCTTCGTAGTTCTACAGGAATTTGCGAAATCAGGGAAAACAAAGCCTTCTCCCAACTTGCAGCTAAATCAGCCGCCGCTGCAAAAGGATATTGCGCCTCAGCATGGATATCACCATCCGCGTCAATTACTATAGCCCGTGCGCCAGAAGTGCCGAAGTCTAAGCCGAGGTAGAGATTCATAACCCGCTCTAATCCTGCTTGATATCCTGTACTATATACGCATTAAATATTGGTCGTGACTAACACCACTCGTCAAATCCCTCAAATAGATCCACCCCTTTCGCCTCGGCAAACATTGCCGACGATGTACGATCTACCAAGCGAAGATCCAGAGGAAGAGCGTTTGCCAGATCAGTATCATGGTTATCAGCCAGATATTTTAGATGATACCTTCAAGCCATCTAACTATGACTTTGACGAGATATTAACTGCTACTGACTTACACATTTACTACAATCTTAACCACACCAACTGGTACAAACGCCCAGATTGGTTTGCCGTTGTAGGAGTTTCCCGACTCTACGAAGGTTTTGACCTGCGAATGAGTTATGTATTATGGCAAGAACTGGTTAGCCCATTTGTAATAGTAGAGTTATTATCCCCCAGTACAGAAAACGAAGATTTAGGTCGGACTGTGCAGCAACCAGGGAAACCGCCGACTAAATGGCAAGTTTACGAGCAAATTCTGCGCGTTCCTTATTACATTATTTTCAGTCGCTACACGAATGAGTTGCAACCGTTTCACTTGGTTGGCGGTCATTACGAACCTATGACACCCCATGAGGAGGGACTGTATCCGGTTCCAGAACTGGGGCTAAGTTTTGGCTTGTGGCAAGGTACTTATAAAGGCGTTAACCGGATTTGGTTACGGTGGTTTACACAGTCGGGAGAGATGATTCCCACTCCCGAAGAGGAAAATGCCGCCGCTCAACAAGAAGCCGCCGCCGCTCAACAAGAAGCCGCCACCGCTCAACAAGAAGCCGCCGCCGCTCAACAAGAAGCCGCCGCCGCTCAACAAGAAGCCGCCACCGCCCAAGAACGAGCTAGGTTAGCCGAGGAGCGTGCTGAACGGCTGGCGGCGAAACTGCGCGAGTTAAATATTGACTTGGACGATCTTGGTTAATGTTGTGGAGCGCGATCGCATCTTCACGTTTGCGAGTACGACTTAGCGATCGCATCCTCCTTATCTACTCAACTCCTCAATCGGCTCTCAAACATTTAATGCAAGCGCGTAACCTCAAAGAATTCGATTTAGTAAGTATTTTTGTATCTTCAGATGTTACTTCAGGAGTTATCAACGGCAAACGAAGTATTAGCCGAAGACAGGCTGAGGTTCTAGGAGATTTCCTTAATGTTGCTCCTGAGCTGTTCATCGGTTAAACAAGCGGAAATACTGTGCAAAGCGATCGCGTTTGGCAAGTTTTGGCTGATGTTGCGGGGGATGCGATCGCTTGTACTTCCCGCCGTAATTTTGGTAAATTTGCCCTAAGCTGGCATTAAAATCTGACGGCGACGCTTCAAAGTGATACTGCGTCTCGAATTGAATAGTACCATATGAATTAATTAATACAGTCGGTGTGTCAGAGGTGCCGCCATCAATATTGAGGTAGAATTTCATATTATACAAATCGCTTTTTCGTTTTTTAGCATCTTTGGCGCTGCTTTCCGATAGATACCCTCAACTAAGCTGAACATGAATATCAGGGACTTCTTATTATCGGCTCCTAGCCAGAAAAGGCACAAACGCAATCTACTAGAGAATGTCGAATTAGGATTGTTGGTAGTTTTTGTAATTGTCTCATTTATAGCGTTAATTTTTGATGAAATTATCTGGGCTGCTATACCGCTGATTCCATTAATGGGGCTGAATATATATAACCGTTATCGGTTAGATCGGCTGACTCGCCAAAGTCTCGCCAGAGTTTCAAAAATAAAAGACTTTATAGAGAAGCAGGTTGAGGAATTAAAAACTGCGATGCAAAATCTGAATCAAAATGCCCAAAATCCGCAGCAAATTGAGGGTATAGAGCATTTAGTTTTGGCAATGCAGAATCTGCAACCGCAGCTCGATTTTCTAGAGCAATCCATTGCACCGATGAAAGAGCAATTGGAAACTTTAACTCAGCAGTTTAACGAGCAGAATCAGGTACAACAGCAGGAAAGTTTGCGGGATGCAATAACGTCGTTAAGCAACGCTAACGTGCAACTATCCCAAAGAATCGCAAAGCTGCATCAGAGACTCAATCAACTACCGCCTTCCCCACAAACGCTAGTAATTAATTCGGATTCCAACTCTTTACCAGAAAACAGTCCAGTTACAGCTAGTGAAAATCTACCACCGGAGTTGATAGAAACGCAACTAATTAATTGGAAAAATATTCGCAATGGCGCATCTGATATAAATACAGAAACTCAAAATACCACCGAATTAAGCCAACCAGAGATAGAACATAAATCGCCGGAATTGATAGAAACGCGATTGATTAATCGGGGAAATACCTCGGATGGTGCATCTGACATAAAAAACCTGGAAACTGAAAATTTCCCTATAAATCAGGAAACTGAAAATTTCCCCGAATTAAGTCAAGAAGCAATAGAACATCAATCGCCGGAATTGATAGAAACGCAAGTAATTAGTCGGGAAAATACCCCGAATGGTAGATCCGATATAAATCCGGAAACTGACAACCCTTCTTCAAAAAAAAATAGAGTTACAGCTATAGACGCTGAAGAATTTGTGAGGCGATATGAAGCCGGAGAAAGGGATTTTACGGGGCTTAACTTAGCGGACGCAAATTTAAGCGATCTATGCTTAGAAGGAGTTAACTTGAAATATGCAAATCTGAGTAGAGTTAACCTCAGAGGAGCAAGACTGCATAGTGCTAAATTAGATGCAGCCGACTTAATTGCTGCGGATCTGCGTGGTGCAAACTTCTATCAAGCATCCCTTGAAGGTGCAAACTTAACTCAAGCCGATCTCCGCAAAGCAAATTTGTGTGATGCTTGTCTTCGGGGAGCTAACTTAGCCCAAGCAGATTTGTGTGGAGCAAACTTGTGTGATGCTTCCTTTAGTGGGGCAAACTTAAAAGGAGCAAAACTTCACCCGTCAGATATGTTGAGAACACAGCTTCAAGGGGCAACTATGCCTGATGGTACAACTCAAGAATGGGTAATGCCGATATCTTGAAATAGCTGGTGAAAAAGAGTGTTTAGAAAGAAGTTTGAGGCGAAGGAATCACTTCCAAATATTATCTATGCTGTTTGCAACTGAACATTCTGTAATTTGCAAATAGCTTTCAGAACTTGTACAAACTGAATTGCAAGCTCAAAATCAATCAGGTTCACTTCTGGTAATATCTCATAAGTGTAGTCCGCGCAGGCGCAATACAGTTTACTTATAACTAACAATCCAAACCTGCGGAGGAAGAAAACCCAACCTATAGCTAAAGCCGCAAGGCTTTATTGTAGTCCGCCGAAGCAAGCTTCGTTTGTTCGCCCTTGACTTTAGTCGTCGGGCTTAACGAAACTAAAAACACTTTTGGGCGAATCTGCGTTCAGAATGGTTTGGAGAAGTAATTGCGAAAACTATGTCACAGCCAACGATAGAATCAATCCTGCAAGAAAAACGCTTATTCCAACCGCCTGCTGAATTTTCACAAAAGGCACATATTAAAAGCCTGGAGGAATATCAGCAACTTTATGACCGTGCTAAAGCTGATCCGCAGAAGTTTTGGGCAGAATTAGCAGATCAAGAGTTGCACTGGTTCCGGAAATGGGACACTGTGTTAGATTGGCAACCACCTTTTGCTAAGTGGTTTGTTGGGGGAAAAACAAATATTTCCTACAACTGCTTGGATAGGCATTTAACTACTTGGCGCAAGAACAAAGCCGCTTTAATTTGGGAAGGGGAACCGGGAGACTCGCGCACTTTAACTTATGCTCAGTTGCACCGGGAAGTTTGTCAATTTGCCAATGCTTTGAAACAGTTAGGGGTGGAAAAAGGCGATCGCGTCGGGATTTATATGCCGATGATTCCGGAAGCCGCGATCGCGATGTTAGCTTGTGCCAGAATTGGCGCAGCCCACAGCGTCGTTTTTGGCGGTTTCAGTGCCGAAGCGTTGCGCGATCGCTTAATCGACGGACAAGCCAAGGTGGTGATTACTGCTGACGGCGGTTGGCGCAAGGATGCAATCGTTCCCCTCAAGGAGCAAGTTGATAAAGCTTTAGCTGATGGCGCTGTCCCCAGTGTGCAAAATGTTCTGGTTGTCAAGCGCACCGGACAAGAAATTTATATGCAGATCGGGGGACGCGACCATTGGTGGCATGAGATGCAGCCAACTGTCTCAGCAGATTGTCCCGCCGAACCGATGGATAGCGAAGATTTGCTGTTCATTTTATACACCAGCGGCAGCACGGGGAAACCGAAAGGCGTTGTGCATACCACTGCTGGTTACAATCTTTACACCCACATGACCACCAAGTGGATCTTCGACCTTCAAGATACCGATGTCTATTGGTGTACCGCTGACGTAGGCTGGATTACCGGACACAGCTACATTGTCTATGGCCCCTTATCCAACGGTGCCACCACCGTAATGTATGAAGGTGCGCCGCGTGCCTCAAACCCCGGCTGTTTTTGGGATGTCATTGAAAAGCACGGTGTCAACGTTTTTTATACCGCACCAACTGCAATTCGCGCTTTCATCAAGATGGGCGAAGAGTTACCCAACGCCAGAAATCTCTCTTCTCTGCGATTGTTGGGAACCGTAGGCGAACCAATTAACCCGGAAGCGTGGATGTGGTATCACCGCGTTATTGGTGGCGAAAAGTGTCCGATTGTCGATACCTGGTGGCAAACTGAGACGGCTGGCATTATGATTACGCCGCTACCGGGGGCAATTCCCACCAAACCCGGTTCTGCTACCCTTCCCTTCCCTGGAATCCTTGCTGATATTGTGGATTTGGAAGGCAACACAGTCCCCAACAGCGAAGGCGGCTATCTAGTAATTAAGCATCCTTGGCCTGGGATGATGCGAACCGTCTACGGCGACCCCGATCGCTTCCGCCGCACCTACTGGGAACACATCCCCCCCAAAGATGGGCAGTATGTCTACTTTGCTGGAGATGGTGCCAGACGCGATGAGGATGGTTACTTCTGGGTGATGGGACGGGTGGACGATGTACTAAATGTGTCAGGACACCGCTTAGGTACGATGGAAGTGGAATCCGCTTTAGTTTCTCACCCTGCCGTTGCTGAAGCTGCGGTAGTGGGTAAGCCGGATGAACTCAAAGGGGAAGAGGTAGTAGCCTTTGTTACTTTAGAAGGTACGTATAGTCCCAGTGAAGAACTGAGCAAAGAACTCAAGAAACACGTTGTAGCGGAGATAGGCGCGATCGCGCGTCCCGGTGAAATTCGCTTCACCGACTCCTTACCCAAAACTCGTTCGGGTAAGATTATGCGGCGCTTGTTGCGAAATCTCGCTTCTGGTCAAGAAGTCTCCGGCGACACCTCTACGCTAGAGGATCGTGGCGTGTTGGATAAACTCCGAGAAGAAGGGTAATTTTTTAACGCAAAGGTACGTCAAGCTAAACGCAGAGTTTTGCCGAGAATTTCCTTGGCGAACCTTTGGGGTAAGGGCGGGTTTTAAACCCGCCCTGACTGCGTACCTTTGCGTTAAAAAAAGTGTTGGTAGACATTGCCTACTTTAGAATTAAACTATCTTTAAGGTGGACTATTTTGGCATAGATTTTTATGAAGCTAAAAAGCCACTTGAAGCCAGCATTTATTCAACAGCTTACCTGCATTAGTCTAGGCGTCCTTGCGGGAATCGGCATATCCCCTATAGTGTTGGCTGAACCGATATTACCAGGCGATACAACAATAGATCAATCAGTTTTCTCTAACCCTCACCCTCCTGTCTTCAAGGACGGGACTATTGATAACCGTCCTCCAAGACCCTGCCGAACTGGTGACGACATCAAGCTAGTTATAAAGATAGGAGGAGGGGGAGAGCGAGAGCGCCGATACAGACCGCGCACGGATCTAGAAGAGCAAGATTGTGAGAGATTGCGGCAGGAACAAGAGGCGAGAGAAGAGGCGAGACAAAGACAGCGAGAGGAACAAGCACGAAAACGGGCAGAAGAAGTGCGGCAGCTCATGCAGCAATGGAGTAACCTCTACAGTGCCCACAAATTGTCTGAGGCAGAGGTAGTCTTTAGCAAGCTCATAGAAATGCACCCAAATGACGCTCGTCAGTATTACCAGTCAGGGAAAGAACTGTATGGTCAAGGCAAAGCCGAAGCAGCGATAATTATATATCAGCAAGCGATTCGCCTCAATCCTCGTCATGCTGTAGCTCATAACGCTATTGGAGTTGTCAGAGCAACCCAAGGTCGATGGGAAGAAGCCATTGCAGAGTATCAGCAGGCGCTTTCAATTAATCCGGACTATGCTGATGCGCTGAAAAATCTGGGACAAGCGCTGTGGCAACAAGGTAAGCGGGAAGATGCGATCGCTTCCCTAGAAAAAGCCAAAAAACTATATACACAACAGCGTCAGCCTTACGATGTTAACCAAGTCGATTCGCTTTTGCAGCGGATGAGTGGATAGTAGAGTAGCGCAACGCTGAATTAGAATTTAAGGTAAGGAGCGCGATCGCGCGTCAGGCGAGAAATTCGCTTCACCGACTCCTTATCCAAAACTCGTTCGGGTAAGATTATGCGGCGATTATTGCGAAATCTCGCTTCTGGTCAAGAAGTCTCCGGTGACACCTTTACGCTAGAGGATCGTGGCGTATTGGATAAACTTCGAGAAGAAGCGTAATCCATAGGAAGCGATCGCTTACAGCTAACTTTCGATTTGCGCGATCGCCTCCACTGCCGACAACTCAGTGTAAATAATGGACATAATCCCAGGTAGATATTCATCCATTGTCAGCAAATTGGCAAAAATCAAATGTCCGATTAAGACTGAATTTACACCGTTTCCCTTAGCAGCAATGCTAGTTTTGTAGCGAATTTGCCCATCAGCAAAGTCTATTTCAAAGTTGCCAATACTTAAACCAAAGTTCGCTCTGCTCAGAAATTCTGCCATCACCAATCGTTTATTTTCTGGCGCCTTCACCGGACTTATTGAGTAAAAAATTAATTGCTCCTGTTGTTCGCGCACTTTAACAAGGCACATCCATTGCCCATTTTCCCCCTGAAAACTCATCTGCAAAGCTGGCTCTTGTTCCATTTGAAAAAAGAGCCAGTTATTTTCTTTAAAAAAGTTGATTACCGCCTCAAAAATTTGGGACATCAGTTAACTAAAATTGCCCGCCATGCTGCGGAACTTTATTTTGTTCTTCTACTTCCTTAGTCAGCTTCTTGAGATCCAAAGCATTACCCTTGGAGATACCACCACCTTCCTTAACCTTGTAGACTAATCTGGCACCATTATCTGAAGCTGGATTCAACAAATCTTTCTCGAACACATCTTTAAGAGACTCGTTCCATTTGTCCAACTTCATTTCTGTTTTCTTCTCAGGATCGATCACTGTCGTTGGGAAACGCTCTCTAATCGATTTAGTTTCATACTCTCCCTCAACCCTTTCACCACTTATCGCTTTAAAGATCGCCTCTCTAGACAGCTGGGAAGTTTCGGCTGAATACTGCACGCCTTTTTGAGCGCCTGCGTTAAGCATATTGCTGTCACCATAAATTCTACCGATGGAGTCGCCTTTACCTGTGATAACTTCCAGCCCTTCCTTACAGTAGTGGTCGTGGAAATACTTCGTAGCACCACCAACGTAGGCGTTACTCAAGAAGCTATTGTAAGCAGCAAGGTTGAATTCATGGGCTTCTTTAGTAAAGTCGCGCTTCTCTCCACTTTGCATCATGCTCTTCGCTAGATGTGCCTCGTAAGCTCCTTTGCCCTTACCTTCTTTATCAGATTTCAGCACATTGATCATCGACTCGTTTAACGAATAAACTGTTTTCTGGGTGCCAGCTAAACCCAATGAAAGTGTATTGCCAATAGATTTTTCAACTTTGATCTTGGCGAAATTCTGTTGAACCAGCTTCTCCATCAATTCCTTAGCTTTATCAGGCTGATTCTGGACATCATTAAGGCTGCATTGTTTCGCGGCTTCATCAGGTATTAGATGTTTTAACTGTTGGTTGTTCAACGCTGCATTTCGCCACCACATCATGAATACAATTTCCGGCTTGGCTTCCAGTCCTACTTCACCCGTTGCATCTTCTACTTTGCCAAGTTCTCCTCTGTGCATCTTGTCATCGAGTGCTTGCGGATTAGATTTTAGATCCTGTTGAGCGATAGTGCTAACCATTGCCCATTCTGCTTTGGCATTATCCGTTGTGCCAAGATTCTTACCATCTTTATTTACCCATTCCACAAACCACTGCATGATCTTAGTTTTGTCGATCAAGTGTCCGCCTGCGAATGAGTCTTGCAGGTAGTGTTCGCCAAAAGCATTTTGCAGTAAAGCTTTGTTAGAAAGGTCGTCGGCCTTCGCTTGATTCTCTTTAACGCCCTGCTCATACAGCTTGATCTTTGCCTTTGCATCATCTGCTGGTTTAGGCCCAAGTGTATCTAAGTTCATTTTGTCAACATCAGCCAACATTTGGAACTTATTGGACTGTTGTGCCAAATCTAGGGCTGTTTCATGATATTTTTGCCAACTATCCCAGCTATAAGGTGCAAAGTGACAGGCATTACGCTCTAAGGCAGGGAAGTAACCTTGGCTTTCTTGTCCTTTTTCCTTCTTAGTTGCCTTGTCAACTTCCATTTCGGTGCGGATTTCGTAAGCCTTACCAATTACGGCTTGACCTCTTGGCCCGACGGCACCTTCAAAATCTCCATCAGGGAGGATCGTATTATGCAATACAGATTTTTCTTCGCCAAAAAGCTCTTTGTATAAGTTAGCTAATTCAATATAGCTTTGCTGACGCACACCCTGAAGCAAGGCGAGAACTTTCGATTTATACGTGTTGGCAATGGTTTCTGGATTGCCGAAGAAGTCTGGGAAAGTGTTAATTTCACTGTAAGAAACAACAATTGAGGAGTCGCCTGGTTTTGATTGCGAATCATCACCTTTGACGGGCAGGATGACATATGGAACTTGCCATTTGCCGTCTACCGCCTTTTTCACCTTTCCTGGCTCCGGCGCACCTACTGGCATTGCTTCGGGATTGTCTTTGTAGGCGACGAGGCGTTGCATTTCCCACGTTATTGTGTGCTTCGCGTCAGTCTTTTCAGCTTCTAGACTCTTGAGGCGATCATATCGTTGTTGTATTTCCTCTTGGCTGACATAATTCATTCCTTGTTGGATAAATGCCAACTCAAGCTCTATTTCCTGTTGTTGTTTGCGGACATCGCGGACATAGGATAGGTCTGCCAACTTATCGGGTGCAACTTGTCCTAATAGATAGTGTTCGTAAGCGGCGTGGCGTTGAATTACGTTAGGGGCAGATTGTTGGACGGCAACTTGACGTTGGATGGCTGGTTTAGTTTGAGTCAATTCCTCTTCTTCGTGGCGTTGAATAGACTCAGAAGGCTTGGGTTCTGGCATTTTCATCACTTCAGCCGCTACCCGATCCGCTTCCTGCTCGTATTGATCTCCCACAGCCCCCACAGTGAGCTTGGTTTGAATCTGCATAGCGGTATTGCAACTAGAGCATTGGCAACCAGAACTATGAGAACCCGCCTCTACCTGACGCTGAATTGGAGCAACGTTATTACACGTAGAGCATTGACAACCTGTGCTACAAGTGGTTGTTTCTCCCTGACGCTGCACTAGACTGGTCAATTTAGAACCCCAGAAATCCTGCGTACCGCCCGACTGTTTGAAAGCGATTTGACGCTGGATTGTTGGGCTAATTGAACTGCAAGACTGACATTGACAGTCGGCACTTTGGCGTTGCAGTTTGCTCCCACCCGTCTGCTGAATTGTGTGGGTTAGTTCATGGGCTGTCAATTCTAGATGGCTGGGGGATTTGTCGGGCCCATAGAAAATATGGTTGCCGTTAGTAAAAGCTTGGGCGTGCAACTCCCGATTCATTTGCACTGCCGCATTGTCTGTATGCACCCGCACATGGGCAAAACTATGACCAAAGCGAGGTTCCATGAATGATCGCACTGCATCGGGTAACGGGCTACCGCCTCCCTTATTACTATTTATCCGACTTTCCAGGTCGTTGCTGGCATCGAAGCTGGCACCTTTGCCAGATCGTTGCACCTGGGGTTTCATCTGAAGTTCCTCTTCTTCCTCAGAGTGACGTTGCACATCCGGTTTCATCTGAAGTTCGTCTTCTTCCTCAGATTGGCGTTGCACCTGGGGTTTCATTTGAAGTTCCTCTTCTTCCTCAGAGTGGCGTTGCACCTGGGGTTTCATCTGAAGTTCGTCTTCTTCCTCAGACTGGCGTTGCACATCCGGTTTCATTTGAAGTTCGTCTTCTTCCTCAGACTGGCGTTGCACATCCGGTTTCATTTGAAGTTCGTCTTCTTCCTCAGACTGGCGTTGCACATCCGGTTTCATTTGAAGTTCGTCTTCCTCAGAGTGGCGTTGCACATCCGGTTTCATCTGAAGTTCGTCTTCCTCAGAGTGACGTTGCACATCCGGTTTCGTGCGGCCAAAGGCAAATTTCGGTTGAATGACTGACGGTGTTGATTTGCCTGGAGCAGATATTGATATCTTGGCGAAATCGAAGCCTATGGGTTTGTCTTGGTCAGTTTTGGTTTGAGAATTTAGTGTATTTTGCTCTGGGGGTGCTACTTCGACGGCTTTGGTCTGAACCGGAAAGGGACGCGGCGCGAACTGTCCTGTTGGTGCTGGCGTGGTGGAGGAATTTGCAGAAGCTTTTTTCTGGGTGTAGCGTTGGGTGTTCATAGCTGATTCCTCTATAAAAATGCCAGCACAGGGGAAAGCGCGATCGCGTGTTTGTTTGTTTATGCAATATTTTAACCTCAAGAAATTTGGTAATAAATAAAACTTTATATTTAAGCGCGATCGCTCGTCAGGCGAGAACTTTCCTTCACCAACGCCTTATCCAGAACTCCCTCCGGTAATATTCTGCGGCGACTGTTGCGAAATCTTTCCTCTGGTCAAGAAGTATCCGGCGACACATCCACATTACAGGAGCGTGGAGTGTCAGACAAACTCCGAGAAGGAGCGTAGTTATTTTTAAACGCAAAGGAACGCTAAGTAATTCTCAGCGTTCCTTTGCGTTTACCTTAGCGAACCTTTGCGTTTAATTTTGACTTGGATTTAGCACACCTGAATGACCGGGAATGTCTCCCAAGGGTTCGCAACGACCGCCTAAGTATTTGGCTAAGAATTCCTCAGCGATCGCATAAAAATGTAACCGATTTTCTGGACGGGCGAAACCGTGTCCTTCGTCGGGGTAGAGGGCGTATTCTACTGGTTTACCAGCTTGTTGCATCGCCTTGACAATTTGTTCGCTTTCTGCTTCTTTAACTCGCGGATCGTTAGCACCTTGTCCAATTAGTAAAGGCTTCTCGATGCGGTCAACGAAAAATAAAGGCGATCGCGTCTTCAGAAACTCCTCTTCCGTTTCCAAGTTACCCACGCGATGGTAGAAATTGGCTTTCAGCGGTTCCCAGTAAGGCGGGATACTTTGCATCAGCGTAATTAGGTTACTCGGCCCAACAATATCCACACCGCAGGCAAATACATCCGGCGTGAAAGTCAATCCTACCAGAGTTGCATAACCGCCGTAGGAACCCCCCATAATGGCAATCTTTTGGGGGTCGGAGATGCCTTGTTGCACCAGCCAGTTAACGGCATCAATCAAGTCATCGTGCATTTTACCAGCCCATTCGCGATTACCAGCATTGACAAAAGCTTTGCCGTAGCCAGTCGAACCGCGAAAGTTGACTTGCAGTACCGCATAACCCCGGTTAGCTAACCATTGCGCTTGCGGATCGTAACCCCAAGTATCCCGCGCCCAAGGGCCACCGTGGACAAGCAAGACTGTTGGTAGGTTTTTGGCAGATATCCCCACAGGCGTCGTCAGGTAGCTGTGGATAGTCAAGCCGTCCCGCGCCTCGAAGGAGACAGGTTGCATTGATGCAAGTTGCAATCCTTCGAGTTTGGGTTTGTTGCTGAATAGGAATGTGCTGGTTTTGGTTTCGCGGTTGTAGACGTAGTAGTAGACGGGGCCATCGTCGGTGAGGTAAGCGACTAGCCAGTTTTTGTCTGCAAGGTCGCGGGAGGAAATGCTGAACTCACCTGGACGCACTTGCGCGATCGCTTTAAAATCAGCAGCGATGCTTTCGTCAAGCACTCGCCACTCTTGTTTATCTTTATAGAAGGAAACCGCCTGAATAACTCGTGTAGTTGGCTGTATAACTATCCCGCCAACATCGTATTCAGAATCTTCCGCAATCACCTTTTCTTCGCGGGTAGCCAAATCCAAAGCAAGCAAACGCGCAGCATTGGCATCGTGACTGCCTTCAATATAAAGGGTTTTGTTATCAGCAGAAAAGCTGACTGCGCCGCCCTCATCATCTGGCCCCCAGTGACGCAGAGTGTCCCAGTTGCCTTGTGTGGTTTCCCGGAATAACAGGTCAGAACCACCATCGGGAGTTGCGGCTGTAGCTGCACGGATCTGGAACTCGGCATCAGCTGTCCAGCTGACTATGTTACCAGGGTTCTCCGAATCCAACTCAACTGCACCGTTGTTCAGGTTGACGCGATAAACGTCAAACTTTTGGGGGTCTTTCAGATTCATCCCCACCAAAATCTGATCCGGGAAGTTGTGGTCAAAATCCACAGGTTGCGCTTTCACACCTTGAAATGGCGTTAGGTCGCGGACAATATTGGAGTGAATATTTACCAAGTAGAGGTGGAAGTTCTCGTCGCCGTCCGAGTCTTGCATATAAATCAGCTGGTCGGCGTTGTAAGTCCAGAAGAAGATCCGGATACCGCGTTTTTTGTCAGCTGTCAGCTGGCGATCGCCTTCTTCTCCAATCGTCCGCAGCCATACCTGTAAGACATTCTGAGTGTCCGGAGCAATGTACGCTAGATATTTGCCATCGGGTGAGAGTCGCGGACTGGTTCTTTCTGGGTTGCCAAAAAGAATCTCGCGGGGAATTAATGGGGGTAGTTGCGTAGCTAGTTTTTCAACTGTAGATTGCATTATTACCTCATATACTCGTGCCTACTATTACTTTGCTCATAGAATTAGCGATTCACCTAGTCCGGTTAACCGACCATCGGCGATCGCTACCTTACCAATTACCTTTGATGATGCGATCGCGCTTGTTGTGTTGGGAATATGCGATCGCGTACCGATACAAATTAGGATTGCCAAACAGTTGTCTTAACGACGCTTGTAGATTGAATGACGTATCATACGATGTAATATATGATGTGTGTAACATTGGCACGCTGAGGAAGAATCAATGGCACGTTACTCCTTGAATTTACCGACTCAGTTAAAGCAAGATGCCGAAAAATATGCAGCTTCCCAAGGTGTTTCACTGAATCAATTCATTTTGTGGGCTGTGGCGGAGAAGGTAGGGGCGCTAAGCCAGCAACTCGACGATCCGGCATTTCCTGAAATTACATACCGTCGCGGCGCTAGCGGTCAACCAATGCCTGTTCTGCGCGGGACTGGCTTGCGCGTGCAGACAGTGGTAGTTGCTGCTAAACAATGGGGTTTATCCCCGAAGGAGATTTCTGCTGAGTATAGCTTGAGTGAGGCTCAGGTGAAGCAGGCTCTAGCTTTCTTTGGAGCGCATAAGGCGGAAATAGAGATGGCGATCGCATCTGAACAAACTCTTGAAGCGGCAAATGTCTAAACCGCTGTTGCACCTTGATGCTGATACATCTATTAAAGCCCTACATCAAGCCTTAATTTCTCGCGGTCACGATGTCACCCGAACACCGACTGATTGGATGCCCTTAGATGCAAGTGATGAGGCTCAGTTATTAGGGGCTACGGCTCAAGGGCGGTGTATCTTTACCTTTAACATCCGCGATTTTTTGGTTTTAGCAGAATACCCCCAACATAGTGGCATTATCCTGGCGGCTCAAAGTAGTTGGACACTATCGGATTTGATTGCTGCTTTGGATCGCCTGCTGTCTGAGACACAAGCATCTGAGTGGATCGGACAAGTACGTTGGCTGAACCAGTGGCGAATGTGAGCGATAGCTTGCGCTGACTTGTCAGTTCGCGCTTTGGTATTGGGAAGAATGCGATCGCGTTTATCATTTACTCGGCTTGCTGAATTGGATCGCCTATTGGTGGATGCCGCCCAATTGCTCGATCGGCGGCACGAATATTTACAACCCATTGGCGATTTAATCCTAATGCAACGACTGTAGCCCTACCAGTGGGTGTTATACCGACGATTGAGAGTACATCAGTAGACCAAATGAAATGATCCTTCCAAATATCTTGTCTGGGGTTAAACAGCAGAACCTGTGCATTAAACTGAGGATCTATCGCTGTTATTTTATCGGCTTTTCTTCGATTGCAATGAAAACAAGCTAAAGCCAAGTTTTCGATAGTATCGGCTCCGCCTTGAGCAATTGGAATTACATGATCTACTGTGAATTGCACGTATTGCCATTGTTCTGATGCGTGACAATATTCGCACAAACTACTGGCTCGCTGACGTACCTGCTGCCGAACAACTTCGCTTATTTTACGATGAGGAGGCAACTTTATAGATTTCCTTGATTTTTAGCTACGAAAAGATTCCGAACAGTGCGATTAAGAAAACTCAGATAATCATCAATTTCTTCGTAGCTATCAAGTTCTTGTTCTTCTGCTGTACTAAGAGGGGAATCTTGTTGTTTGGACAGTAACTCTTCTATTCGAGTTTGCACAAAACTCGAAGCCCGAAAAATAGGTACTCCTTCTTCCAGTTCGATTCGGACAGCACCTTCTACTGGCAGGCTATTAGGTAGGCTACGAAGTTGCGGAGGAAGAGGTATTGTCATTTGGATTCAAAAACACTTTGATGGTTCGATTATAGCTAGCGATGAGCTTTGTTAATTGGAGGCGAGGCTGAGAGATGCGATCGCGTTTCTTGTGTTGGGAAGGATGCGATCCCGTCCTTTCATCCGGGTTAATAGAAAGTCTACTGCAAACCCCTTTCTACAATTGCGCGAATTTCTCTGATGAAATCGGCGGGAGTCTGAATAATCAGCCCACTGTGTACAGCGACTTCCTGGGTAAAATCTTTGGTGTTTAAACTCAACAGACGATCGACATTTGCCAGTACAGCAGCAGCCAAAATGGGTGCATCTTTAGCTTCGATGATAGCTGTCCATCGAGCCGATTCTTCTAACGGCGGGTTTGGTCGAATTTCAGGATCGATAGCAGCCAGAAGTTGTGCAAAAATTGGCTGGGCAGCGGGTAATTTTTTGCGGACGTTGCGATAGCACTCGTCTAATACTTGCTGGGAGATGACTAGCTTAAATAATCCTATTTCAGCCATTGTCAGCACAGCTCGGCTGGCTCCAGTGCGAGATCCTGCTCCAGCAATTAAAATACTTGAGTCAGCAAAGACTCTACGCATCTTGCTGTTGCTCTTGCCAGATTGCTTCGCGTTCTGCTTGTATTCCTTCTAGCAATTCAGCCAAGCCTACGCCTTCATCTTCCATGATGGCTATGAATTTATCGGCTAGTTGGGGAACTTGGGGCTGTTTGGGGGTAAGCAAGACTATATCGCCTACTTGCAGCAGCGTCAGCATATCTCCTTCCCTTAAGTTGAGATTATCTTGCACCATCTGAGGAACGGTAATTTCCCCTCCTTCCCGCAGACGAATCGGAAATTCTCTGATCTCAACGTCCGTGTCTTGTGAACTTGGTGTCACGGCTTTAACCTGTAATGGTTATCAGATTTCCTCATTTTACAAGACCTGGCTGGAGGAGATGCGATCGCATTTTTGGTGTTGCGGAGTTTTGTAAACTAACTTTGCAACTCACCCAGTTACAACAATTGGCTAATATATAAATCATTAGGAAAGCAGTCTCTATAGTAGCGTAGCGTTCTATGACTATAATCCCAGGAACAATCATAAATAAACGTTACAAAATTCTTAAAGAGCTAGGAAAAGGGGCCTTTGGTACGACTTACCTAGCCGAAGACACCGGGCGACTTGGCAGGCAGTATGCTCTTAAACACCTCAATCCTGACGATCCAGCATATTTCTCAAAAGCTCAAGAATTATTTGAGCGTGAAGCAGAAACTCTATTGAAATTAAATGAACCACCTAGAAATGACCAGATTGCCCTGTTCTTCGATTACTTTGATGAAAATCAAGAGTTTTACCTTGTACAAGAGTTAATAAAAGGTGATCCCCTTATTAAGGAACTACCAGCAGGAACAAAGCTTGATGAAAATAAAGTTCTCTGTTTTTTAGAAGATGTACTAAAAATTATGAAATTTGTACACGGTAGAGAAGTGATCCACCGTGATATTAAACCTGAGAATCTCATTAGGAGAAAAGATGACAGTAAATTAATCCTGATTGATTTTGGTGCAGTAGCAGTAAAAACAGCTTGGGCGCGTTCAGCAAACCCTACTAAACCGACAATCATTGGTACACCTGGCTATGCTCCTAGAGAGCAAATTCAGGGTAACCCAGAATTTAGTAGTGACATTTACGCACTGGGGATGACTGCAATTCAAGGACTGACGGGAGAGCATCCTTATAATTTACCAACAGATCCCCGTACTGCTGAAGTCATATGGCGAGACAAGGCACAGGTGAGCAATGGATTTGCAAAAATTTTGGACAAGATGGTGCGGCCTAACCATATAGATAGATACAAATCTTCAGAAGAAGTTATCAATGAATTGCAAAAGTTGCAAAAAACCCAGCCGCTACCTAATCCCAATCCAAAACCCTTAATTCCGCTATGGCTGGCATTTTTAATATTAGCTTCTATAGTAGCGATCGCAGCTCTGGGCGTGGGATTTATAATTTTCAAATCTCCGGCTCCTCCCTTACCTCCTCAGCCAACTTCCTCCCCGTCACCAGATAATAATCAGTCGTCTCCAACACCTAGTCCGACGACAAGCGATTCAGAGCCAAGAAGTATCTTCTTGCGTCCTGAGTCGCCTCAGCCAACGTCCTCCCCCTCACCAATTAATAATCGACCATCCCCAACATCTAGTCCGACGACAAGCAATTCAGAGCCAAGAAGTATCTTCTTGCGCCCTGAGTCATCTCCAGCAACATCTAACTCAGTGTCTCCCAGTGAAAATCCTACGCCTCCCTGAGGAGAACATCAGTCCTTAGCCTAGAAATAAATATCGGGTATAAAATGTTGCTGCATGAAATACTTTTGTATTATGATTGATGGTTAAAGAAATTAATTTCGCTAAAGCCCAGTCGTAAAAGAGGAAGCCTAACGCATGAAACTTAAACGTAGTGTATGTATTTTTTTCGCATCTGCTGCGGCAGCAGTATCAACAGCTACATTTGGTATTCCTGCTAGCGCTGACACACCAAGCGTGAGATTTGAGAGTCGAATGATCCAAGACGCACCAACTACCGTACTCATTACACCTCAGTGGGAGAGGCAGTTTATTCGCTGGGTTGATCCTTACTTCAGCAAGGATGGATATACACCCGAAAGACGTGCCAAAGAGGTTACTGCGAGACTAAACCGCTATTTTAGTCAAAAAGATCAATTCATTACTCATGGGGTAATGAATAAACAGCCCGTGATCTGCACTACGAATCGCTTCGGCAATGGCTGCAACAACCTAATTTACACGCTTAAGCCTAACCAAGATCCCGCGATTGTCTTAGAAGATATATTCGCATTGACCGACAGGAACTTCGCAGGTACAGTTTTGAGGGAAAGCTCCTGCACTTCATACATTAATATCAAAGCTTGGGTTCAAACGCAGGGGCGTGGTGCATATGCCAGACAGGTTTGCAGCGCTCCATAGCACATACTTTTATGAACCGGACTTTTCCCCTATTTCTGAATATAGCCTGTGTGGGGTTGTTCTTCTTGGAACCGTCTATGCAGGCTCTTACTTTGGCTAGTCCTGCCCAAAAATCTCAAACAAATGCTCAGCCTAGCCAGTCAGCTACACTAATCAAACTAACAGAGGATCAAATACGGGATAGATCCCGAATGATTACAGTTAGAGTCTTTTCAGGAGATCCTCAGAATGGGGTAAACATTAGTGGTTCAGGAATTTTGATCGACCGACAAGATCCAAAACCCGACCAACAATCATACTTATACTTAGTGCTGAGCAATGCCCATGTAACGTCATCCGCCAATGAGTATTATGTCCAAACTCCTGACGGTTGGCTTCACAAAGCATTGCCACATCCAGAAGCAAAACAAAAGTTTGGTGACAACGATATCGGATTATTATGGTTCTCCAGCGGTTATCGTTATGAAAAGGCTTTAATAGGTAAATCATCAGACTTAACAAATGACGGTAAGGTCTTTGTCGCTGGGTTCCCTTGTGAATTAACATCGCCTACTATAACGTGTCCAGCGGAGTTCACCTTTACATCTGGTGCAGTATTTTTAATCAACAAGCCTTTAGTTAACGGTTATCAGCTCGGCTACACTAATGAAACCAAAGAAGGGATGAGTGGCGGCTCCGTCATGGACGTTGCTGGACGGCTAGTGGGTATCAATGGCAGAGGTAAATATCCACTAGGAAACCGCCAATACACCTTTGAGGATGGTTCTGGCTCCTCCCCAGAAGTTCAGAAGCTAATGAGACACTTAGCTTTAGGAATTCCCATAGAAACCTATTTAAAAATAGTTCCAAAGCAGCCATTTGCTAAAATAAAACCTGAAGCTATAGGAACTACACAAATACTATATCTTCCAGAACAGAAACATAATAATTCTATTTTTAGAATAGTTGCTATAATAGTAGGTATTTTAATATTAGTAATTGTATTAATATTTGTGTGGAAAAAGTGGAAAAAGTATAAAAACAATAAATTTAAATTTATTGGCTCAATAATTATTGATAATTGGAATAAAAAAATTGAATTCATAGTAAATAACAATAATAAAACTGTATTAATTAGTAATAAACAAGAAGATAATACATTGAATAGATTAAGAGAATATGATATTGGAGAAACAAAAATATTAATTGATAGTAAGGAAATGTCTTGGGAAAAGAATAAACTAGAGCCTAGACTAACATCTTTTAAGGAAAGTTTTAAACTTATAGAAGCAGATAACCGAAATATTAATAGTTGGATTTTATATAAAAAGAAGGCATCTAAAGAGGATTTAGTTGTGATAAAGTTTGATAATTAGGTAGGTATTAAGCTAGGAATAATTAAAATATGCTAAGTAAGATAAATAAATTTTATTTTTTATTTTTTATTTTTATTAATTTAGTTTTAGTGAGTTGTGAACAGGATACCGCTAGGAAGACAACTGTTCTTATTAGTGGAAGAAGCGGAACTGGCTCTGGTGTAATCATTCACAAAGATAATGATACCTATTCTGTCCTGACTGCTAAGCATGTTGTAGGTATCCAACCCGGAAAAATAGATGATCTATACCAGGCTATAACACATGATAAGGTAAATCATCTAATCAAAAATATACGAAAAGATCCGAAGCTAGATTTAGCAATTATAGAGTTTGATAATCAGGGTAAAAAGTATCCGGTTGCTAAATTAACCAAAAGTTTATTGGAGAATCAATCTGTTCATATTTCTGGATGGAGAGATTGTTCAGAAAAAATTTATGAATTTAACAAGGGAAAAACATTAAATATAGTTGAATCAAAAGAGGAGGCAGTTGAATACATTAAAAATCTTAATAGAAATAAGGCAAACAAAGACAAAAATGATGGAGAAGATTATAAACAAAAGGATTATCAAGAAGGTTATAACGTTAAGTACACGAATCCAACTATTAGAGGGATGAGCGGCGCTCCTGTGTTTGACGACAAGAGTCGAGTTATAGCTATTCATGGTAAGCCAGGACAAGACAAGGAGAATAGCTATGACTTCGGTTCTTGTCCACCTCTGAGTCCGAATTTAGGCAATAATTGGGGCATTTCTATTAACACGTTTTTGAGTTCGAGTCTATACCAAGGTATGAACTTAAAAGTAGAAGATTAACTTTTAACGCAATAGAACTATAGCAATCCAAGGATAGGCATTAGCTTAGCTTGGCAAGGCAAACCTAAATCAATTCAATTTTTGGTCATGAGTTTTAGTAGGAGAGCAACCCGTGTTCCACTTATTGGACATACGGGTATCGCCGCAGCGCTCACCTTTCCCATCCTGGCAAAATCCGCTTTAGGGACGATGTGCTAAAAAGCTCACTTTAGTAAATTTGAGCAATTTACTGTCACAAGCAGGGAAGTATGGCAAATCTGACACAACAAAAGTGCAGCGCTTGCAATAAGGATGCACCTCGCGTTACCGATGAGGAAATCGCAGAACTCAAGCCGCAGATTCCAGACTGGAACATTGTAGAAGTGGATGGAATACCAAGGCTGGAACGCACTTATGAGTTTCCAGATTTTCAGACAGCACTAGCGTTGACAAATAAAGTGGGCGAAGCAGCCGAAGAAGAAGGACATCACCCCGCATTGCTTACAGAGTGGGGCAAGGTGACGGTGAGTTGGTGGACTCACGCCATTTGTGGGCTGCACCGCAACGATTTTATTATGGCGGCAAAAACGGACGGAATTGCCGCCGAATTTACTTAAAAGAAATAGTGGCTCACCTCCCCCTTCCCGAAGCGGGAAGGAGGCAGGAAGTAGATTTTTTCTGAGGTTTATTTAGTATTCACATAACTAATAAAAGGGTTTTGTCACCGAATTTTTTTTTGTGATGAATCCTCGTTTTGAGAAGCATTACTATCACCCAGTCATATTGAAAACAAGACTTAAGCAATGAGTGAAACCCAGTTACAAACGGCACCAAGTACAGCAGAAACGCAATTGACTCGCTTTGTTGAGCTGGTGCAGGGAATTGATGCCATTGTCTGGGAAATGGACGCGGTGACGTGGAGGTTTACTTTTGTCAGCGATCGCGCTTTTGATATTCTCGGCTATCCTGTCAGTCAGTGGTTAAATGAGCCGAACTTCTGGCAGGATCGAATTCTCCATCCAGAGGATCGCAACTGGTGCGTAAACTTCTGCGCGATCGCGATCAACGAGGGGCGAGAAGGCGAATTTCAGTATCGGGCGATCGCCTCTGATGGTCGCATCGTATTGATCAAAGATGTAGTGCGCGTCGTTAAAGATGAATGCGATCGCCCTAAGCTGTTGCGCGGCTTAATGGTGGACATCACCAATTGTAAAGACTCGATATATGGCGTCTCTACGGAAAAATCTTGGCAACTTTCCTGCGAACGAGCAGCAGGTATGGAGGTGGAAACGGTGCAGTCAGCACTCCGCAAAAGCGAACAGCGCTACCGTTCCCTGATTGAAGCTACTGCTCAGATTATTTGGGACACCAAGGCGCAGGGGGAACTTGTCACTCCTCAGCCTGGATGGAGTGCGTTCACAGGACAAACCTACGAGGAATATAAAGGCTGGGGGTGGCTCAATGCTATCCATCCAGACGACCAACCTCACACAGCGCAGGCGTGGGAAACTGCCCTTGCTAACCGAACTCTTTACCAAGTTGAGCATCGTCTGCGGCAAAAGGATGGGGAATATAGATATATGAGTGTTCGGGGGGTGCCAGTGCTGGAAGCAGATGGCAGCATTCGGGAATGGGTGGGAGTACACACCGATATTACCAAGCGCAAACAAGTAGAGGAGGCACGCGATCGCGCTTTAGCTGAGGCCCAAGCGGCGCGTGCCGAACTACACCGAGTCTTTATGCAGGCACCCGCGGCAATTGCCATCACCCGTGGCTCGAACCATGTCACCGAAACAGCTAACCAACTGTATATGCAGATTGTTGAAAAGCGGGATATCCTTGGTAAACCCGCACGGGAGGCGTTCTGGGACTTGCAAGGGCAAGGTTTTTTCGAGTTGTTAGATCGGGTTTATGCCAGTGGCGAACCCTTCGTCGGCAAAGAGATGCAGGCGATGTTCGACCGCAACAACGATGGCATTTTAGAGGAAAGTTTCTGGAATTTTGTTTACCAACCGTTATTAGATGTGGATGGCAAGGTTTATGGGATAATGACCCACGCGGTAGAGGTGACTGAACAGGTGCGATCGCGTCAGGAACAGGAGAAAAAAGCCGAAGCACTCACACAACTTACCGAAGCGTTAGAGCGCAGCAATCGCGAGTTAGACCAATTTGCCTACATTGCATCCCACGACTTGAAAGCACCTCTGCGGGCGATCGCTAATCTTTCGGAATGGATCGAGGAAGACGTTGCAGATCAACTCAGCGATGAATCCCGCCAGCATATGAACTTGCTGCGCGGACGGGTACACCGCATGGAAGCCCTGATTGACGGCATTCTGCAATATTCTCGCGCAGGTCGCGTGCCAACAACAATCGAGACAGTGAATGTCTCCACCTTACTAGATGAAGTAATCGAACTGCTCGACCCTCCCGCCGAAGTTTCAATTATTTTACAGTCGGATATGCCGACGCTAAAAACTCAGCGGGTGCCGTTGCAACAGATTTTTATGAACTTGATCAACAATGCTATCAAGTATTCCCAGCGTCCTGATGTGCGTATCGATGTAGGTTTTCGGATGGGAAAATCTTACGAGTTCTCAGTAACTGACAACGGTCAAGGAATTGCACCAGAATACCATCAGAGAATCTGGGGCATTTTCCAGAGGCTGGAGTCCAGGGACAAAGTTGAAGGAACTGGTATCGGTCTTTCAGTGGTTAAGAAAATCGTTGAGAGTCGGGGGGGACGAGTGTGGGTAGAGTCTGAACCGGGCGCAGGAGCAACGTTTCGCTTCACTTGGAATAATTGAGGCGCACCGAAAAATTTTTCAACTGACATCTGACAATTAATTGTTAGATGTCAGTTGATTTGTCCAAGGTTTTTTTGTTTTTTTCCAGGTGTTCCTCTACTACCTTTAGGTACTCCTTGATTGCTTCCGAGTGATACTCTACAGCTTTCGCGTGTTCCCCTGCGGACTTCACGAATTCCTCTGTTGAATTAGCATCACGCTTTTGTGCAGCCAAGGCGTGCTTTTGTGCAGCCAAAGAGTGCTGCTGTGGTTCAACAACACCCTGCGCCAGCGAGTTGGGCGCAGGGTTCGTAAAACCTTGCCCTTCTCCAAAAAATTAGGCAATCACATGGGTGCGGTTTGGTACTTTGTACATCATTACAATGCCTCCCTAAGCTCTTGACCATTACTATGCACTACTACCACTATTGACAATATTTGCCTCGCCTTTTGCGGGCGAAGGCAGCACCTGCGCGACTATTTGTGATTTTGTTCCTAATAACATTCCATATAGAAAAATACATAGAATGGCAATCTTCTCATCTTGTCCAGCATCCAGTGACGGTTCCTAGTTCACACAATCTTTAAAAAAAAACATCTCTAATTACGTTAGCTTTATATCAAGTTTATCAATATGGCATTAGTATAATTACGGAAATAGTTCACACCTACTTTTTCTGGCTTTATTGCAGTAGGAATTTTTATCGCCGAAATTTTTAGCCTAACATCGGTGGTTTGGGAATCCCATCCATTTGACGCTAAGACTATTTCTCTTGGAAACAAACAGCCCTATATTTATAGTGCTGTTTTTAATACACGGCTGGGCAGTAAATTTCGGCAAATCAGAAAAATTTACTTTCTGAAATCTATTGAAATACGAAGGAAAAGATTTAATGGCACTAAAATACAAGTTGGGCGTAGGCTTATTTCTATTCGTTACACCGTTAGTAACTGGCTCTCTGGTTGTTGCTTCACCCAGTTTGGCTGCTACTCTAGCCAAGTCTGAAGCAACATTCAAAGTTAATAACTTTAGTCACAATCCTTTAGGGGTTGAGACTTTCACCGATACTTTGACTGATACAATTGCAACGAACGGTCAAGTTACTACTAACGCTAACGCTAACGCCTCTTTTACAGCCGATCCCTTAAACCCGCCGACATTCGCCGAAAACTCTTCTGTAAGTACAGCGAACGGCGCAGGTAAAAATTACTTCGGTTTAGCCCAAAGCATTGCTGCCATTATCGGTTACGATTTTATCGTGGGAGATCAGGAAAGGTTTTCTTTTGATTTCTTAGCTGATTTAAACCTAAAAACTTCCATTGAAAATTTCCAATTTGAACGCGCTAGTGCTGCTGGAGAGATATCTTTTCAGTTGTATAACACTAACGATCAGGACAACTGGATTCTCTTAGATTTCTTCAGTATATCCGGAAAATTAAAGACTCCAGGTGGCGGTGATTCCTTTATAGCTAATAAGAGTAACAGCATTACCACCTCTAAACCCTTGAAGGATTTTCTTAAGAAGTCTTATGGAGGGAGCGAAGAATCTGCTAGAGCCTCGGTTACAGGTAAGTATTCGCGTACTTTCGATAGCTTAACTTATCTAACTTTAGTAGAAGTTAAAACGAATCAAGCAGTCGTTAAAACTCCTGAGTCTTCCGGAACCTTTGCTTTACTTATCTTCTGCTTAATAGGTGTTGGGTATAGAGCTAGAACTAAAGTCTTGGCATCGAAGTTGAGGTAAAGTACAGCAACGATAGAGATTCCAGCCTATCGATATTTTAGTAATTGCATCCCAATTTCATAGTTGGTAAGGCACAGCGGCTTGCCTGCTGAGGTATTACTTGGCACTAAGTAGATAAAGGGTAAGCAGAAATAAACGTAGCAATAAACCTATTACAAAAGTCCCTTTTGGAATAGGAAGGAAAAGGGAAAAGCTTCTCATGCTTTCCCTGCTAGGAAAGTATAGCAAAAACGGAAGAGCCAAGTAATCTTTCTTCTTCTCCTCTAACCTTTCTCCTGACTTGGAGCAAGAAGTTTACACCTCGACTTAAAAACTCGTTTTCTCTAGGAAAACGGGTTTCTTGATGTTTAGTTTTTTTGTGTATATTTAGATATACTAGATGTTGAGCTACTGCTACAACCTTTGCTAGAAGAAACTTGAACGGTGACGGTTTGACTGATTGTACTCTCAGCGGCAGATGCGATCGCTATGCTCTTGGCTGACGCAACACTCTTTCCATCTGGTGAAACTACTCGTTGGATTAAGATTCTAGAGTGGATCATAATCAATGTTTATTTATAGGCTAATAATCTTTTAACTTACCCCAACCCGAAATATTTAGGGAGGTAGCTTTTTTAAGCTGTTGTGCTATGTAGCATATAGTTTAGCTCGCTAGCTAGCCACTCTTTAAACATCCTATCCACGATCTCTTGATGTGTTTGAGGCGTTAATTGCGCTGGGATAAACTCTTCAACTATAAACAGATGATAACCTTGGTCGGTGGAAATTGGGCCAAACACCTCTTTTCGTTTGGCACTAAAGATAATCGCTGATAAATCTGGCTTAAAGCTCCAACGGTAAAGCTTGCCTTCATAACCGCACTGATATCTACGCCGCTCATCAATATCATAAAGGTGAGCTGCCTCATAAAAGCTAATTTCCCGTTCTTCAATTTGATAGAAGAGTTCTTGGGCGAGTCTTTCATCAGGAAGAATAATTTGATACAGTAAGATTTGGTCAAAATTCAGCTTATTTTGGGCAAAAAACTTCTCTGCTTCTTTGGCAAAAAGACTCTCTGCTAATTTTTTAACAATCAGGCGATCGCAAATTCCTGCCTCCCAGTCCTCCGCCGTTATCATCTGATCTGCTAACCATGCTAGGGTGTCAGCAGCCTTCTCCAAACGCTTTGTGTAACGCAGCTTGTTCGCTTCAGCCTGGATTTCCTCTGGTGTTACCGTTAAACTTCTTTCCTGAGCAGCTTGGTTAATAACTCTTTGATATAATATCTTCTGACATACTTCTTTTAACTGTATGTCTTTTTTCAGGAAATCAACAATTTCATTAACTTCAACGGATGACCCTGAAAAATCTTTCATTTTAGGTTTTATTTGATACACATAAAGTGGTCAAAACTCATTACTACGCATTCCAATTTTCCTAGAGTTAGGGTATCGCAGAAACATCGTGAAACTGTATTATACTATTTCGCGGCATTCGTGCATAGTATTAATGTGCAATGACCACTGAGCAATTCCATGCAACTGCACATTAGTGTTAGTTGGGATTAATGGGAACTGCCCTCATACCTAAACCTGGAAAAACGCGGCTGGGTACTCCTATCACTCTGTAGGGAATCTGTCGGCTGACGCTACTATCCTGATTATCCTCAACGCGATTTTCTTTGTTGCCAGCACTAATACCGCTGCTAGCTGGGAGAGACGATGGTAAGGAAAAGGTGCTAATGGATGTTGTTGCGGATGAAAATGTTCTTACGGATGGTGTTGTTCCCAAACTTACAGAACTAGCAGAATTACTAAATACGGCAGCGGGTGCGTTTACACTTGCGGCGGCAGCAGAATTACTAAATACGGCGACGGGTGCGGGTGCGGGTGCGCCACCGCGATTGGTAAATACGGCGACGGGTGCGGGTGTGGGTGCGCCACCGCGATTGGTAAATACGGCGGCGGGTGCGGGTGCGGGTGCGCCACCGGGATTGGTAAATACGGCGGCGGGTGCAGGTGCGGGTGCGGGTGCAGGTGCAGGTGCAGGTACAGTTACAGTTGTGCCAGGATTCGAAGATCCGGGAGCGGGTGCTGTTGCTGTGGCGCTAGTAGTAGGAGGAGCGGTTGTTGTCGCAGTTGCTGTAGCGCTAGCGCTGCTGGAGGTTGCTCCGGGAGTGAACGTTGTCTGACTACTACTACTGGTTCCTGTAGGCGAGGTTGCTGTCGCACTACTACTGCTACCAGAACCGCCTGAAGATGAGGATGAACTAGAGGTGCTTGAGCTACTGCTGACACTAGGGGCAGCGCCACCAGTGCCACCAGGAGGTGTAAAACCAGGAGGAATAAAATTAGGGGGAGTAAAACTAGGGCGAGGGCGAGCTTGGGAAGGAGAAGCAAAAGTAATTACCATGCTTCCGACTATGCAAAGATACAAAGCGCCTTTATGTGATGAGCTAATCATCGCTATCTCCTTATTAAATGATATAGAGGCGGTGGTGTATTAATTTGATTAAATAAAAGCAATTAGAAATTTCTGGCTATAAAAAAGTTTAAAAACCGACTATAAGCCATTGATTAGAACAAGCATTTTTGTAGCATCTCTAATCAACAGCTTATTGATTTAAACCAAAATTACAGAAGCTTTAGAAAGTACTAGCTCCGGCAAATGATGAGGCATAGGTACTACCATCAGCCAGAGCGCCAGCTGCTGCGCCGCTGACAGAGGCAGAGTATCCAGCTCCGATTACATAGCCAAAGTTCCCGGTGCTTCTGTCAAAGAAAAAGTCCGTAAAATAGCCTGCACTACGATCAGAATCAGCGCTGGCTGACCAGCTACTTCTACCACTAGGGGAGGAAACAGTAATTCCTCGTCCCCCTTGTACTTCGCTATTACTAGGAAGTTGATTCTCACAGAAACTTAGATCGTCAATTTTCAATTGACTCATACGTCCCTCCTTTTAGTGATAAAAATCGCTGAAAGCTTTTTTTATCTTCAATTCTTCAGCCTTCAGCGATTTCTATAGTTAACTACCCATTTTCGCCAGTCTGCTTAGGATGCAGCTGAGCTTGAGCCAGAGCTTGAGTAGGCAGAAGAGTAAGGTTGGTAGAAGTAGTAGTCAAAGCCACTAGAAGCACTTGTGTAAGTGTTGGTATAGGTGGAGGCAAAGTATGTACCAGATGCAGATGCATTAGAATAGGCATCCGCATAGGCGTATCCGCCTTCAAGGCTGGTTTCTTCAGAAACGACTTCCAGAATATCTAGATCGGAAATATTCATCGCTTTCTCCTGGTTTAAAATTGTTTGGATTGTGACGAACCTGTGTGGTTGTTTGAACAAATTAACTATCGATTTTTGGCAACTTTCTGCCTAAGATGCAGATGAGCTAGATCCAGAGCCTGAGTTGGCAAAAGAGTAAGGACCGGAATAATAGCTATAGCCACTAGAAGCACTTGTATAAGTGCTGGTATAGGTAGAGGCAAAGTATGTACCATATGCAGAGGCATTAGAATAAGCATCCGCATAGGCGTATCCGCCTTCAAGGCTGGTTTCTTCAGAAACGACTTCCAGAATATCTAGATCGGAAATATTCATTATTTTGTCCTTGGCTTGATTAACCTGTTTGGTTGTTATGAATAATGTAACCAAAGAAAGTAGAAGAGTGTTGCCATTTTGGCAGGTTTATTTTTGCAAAAAAAACAGTTGAAGTAGCCAATAAAAAACGCCTGGTTCTGGAGAAGAATGAACTAGGCATTAGTTAAGCAACAGAATAAAACTGTTGCGTATATTTAATTAAATTGAATCTAGATTTTGTAACTCTTGAAGAAGCTTTCTTTTTAAAAAATAGAGAACCAATGCTTCTTCACAGGCACCACTTCAACTGGACTGTCTTCTGGATGGGAGAAGACCAACCCCTGCTCTAGATTGCCACCCGTTAGGTGGGGATGTGGTTCGCTAACTGCCTCTAGATAACCCAAATCCGTAATTTTGCTTAAGCAATTGTGCGGAGATAAATCCTCAGAGCGAATGGGAGCGCTTTGGTTAACCGTATTTATACTATCTGCTCCCCGTTGGCTTGGTCTGCCAATTTGGCAGTTTTCTTTGAGCAATCGGTTGTATGTACGGTAAGGGATGTAGTGTAAAGGATTGTAACCAGAAAACCTCAGAAGCAAAACACAAGCCCAGGAATATTTTCCAGCCATGATAGCTTCGACGACTTGATTAAACTGTTCGGGATTTATGGTTTTGTCAAGATTGGGATTAGAACAGGGAATTCGATAAGTCATAGCGATCGCCCTTTTTACTAAACTGTTTTTTGCGTTTTATAAATTGATGCCGCCTTTTTGCAGCTGCCGGATCGGATCTAGCAAGATGTCGGCGATGCGACGATGCCGGATGATAATATCAGCGGTCGCTGTCTGACCCGCCTTAAAGTGGATGGTTTGATTATTGGCGGTGACAGAGTTACGGTCTAGCGCCACTTCCACCCGATAAACTGCGCCGAGTCGTTCATCGGGTTTAGCATCGGGGGATACGGATAGTACCTTCCCGGAAACGGTACCGTAGTCTTGATAAGCAAAAGCGTCAAATTTGATTTGCACCGACATTCCTGTCTTGACAAAGCCTGCTTCTTGATTGGGCAAGCTAGCCGATAAAATTAGAGGTGCTTTGTCAGCAGCCAGTTCGGCAACGGTCTGTCCGGGTTGCACAACAACGCCTGTGTTGTTGATGTTGAGGGATGAAACGACACCATCCACGGGAGCGTAGAGAAACCGCTGTTTTAGCTTGCTCTTAGCACTGGTAAGCAGATTTTTATTTTCAGCAATTTTAGCTTTGAGCTGGGTGATTTCTACTTCCAGTTGCTGAATTTGCTGCTGTGCCTCTAACTGCGTTCGGCGTGCTTCGGCTTGCTTCTGGTGCAGCTGTGCTTGCAGTTGCTCGGCTTGTGCTTGAGTTTGCTGGAGTTCGCCTTGGGTTTCGGTAATGGCGCTTTGGCGATCGCGTAATGCTTGCTCGGCTTGAAACAGTTGTTCCTTGACACCCGTATCTTCTTCCAGCTTGTTTTTGGTAATAGCACTTTGGCGATCGCGCAAAACTTGCTGGGAATCAAACAGATATTTTTTGGCGATCGCACCTTCTTCCACCAGAGGCTTAAGCCGTTCCACTTCCTCAGCCGCCGCCGCCGCATCCGCTTGCCGTTGCGCCAGCAGTTCTTGTGCCGTACCAGAGAGCGGTTTTAGCCGTTCTAGTCTTGCCTGATTTGCCGCTGTATCCGCCAGATATTCAGTCAGCAGCTTTTGGGAAGCAGCTGTCTTGGCATTAGCTTGGGCGATCGCAGCAGCCGCCGCCTCAACGTCCGCCTTGCCAATTTCCGCACGAGTTCCGCTTTCTTGACGCATTTTTTCAATAAGCGTTTGCTTCTGGCTTAACTCGATTTGGTTGGTTCCCAGCATTTGCTCTAACCGTTCCACTTCACCAGTCGCAATTTGAGTATCCAGTTCCACCAACATCTGCCCTGCTTTCACCGCTTGCCCTTCTTTGACGGCAATATTGACAACCTTGCCCATTTCCACCGGGTCAATTTTATAAACCTCCCCTTTAGGCACTAATCGCCCTTGGGCGTGTCCCACTTCGTCAATTTGCCCAAAGCAAGCCCACACAGCAAATGCCACACAAAAAACTAACCCTCCCAACACCAGTTTTCGGGGGAGTGTTGAAGGCGGCTCTTCTAGCACATTTTGTAGGGAAGTAGACCAGTTGCCCGACGCAGGTGCTGAGTGTTTCGGCTCTTGGTTTCCGGCTCTAGTGCGGAGTGAAAAGCCAGAAGATTCGGGTTCTGATTGGGGACTTTGTACGGAGACAGCTGTACCTCCATAGATAGATGCAGCCTCACTACTTCTATTCTCGGATAAATCTACGGGTAGGTCTTCCCAGCTATTCTCAACAGTAGGCGATAATGTGGCTGGAGGTTTGGAGGACTCTGAGTTGGGAATCGGTACGATTCGTTTTTCCATATTAGTCAGCCAGAATTAAGAAATTCAGCGTCAATAGGCTTGTATTACCTCGATTTATCCAGGATTGCCTTATAGATTGCCTGAGTTCTGTCGGGTTGATGGCTCAATCTTTGGCTCACCTCTTCTGGTTGCCAATTCAGAACCCAATACTTTTCGGTTAAGGCTTGATCCCCCCTAACCCTCCTTTTTAAGGAGGCTAACTTCCCCCTGAAAAAAGGGGGTTAGGGGGATCTCCTTGGACTAAATATCGCTAACCGAGATGTATTGATTCAGAACCCAAGAACATCCAGAGTTATCCGAGGTATGCAATGTTGGATTAAAGATCGAGCTGCTGTTGCGCTAGGTGGTAATAAAGACCTTGCAGCGCAATTAGTTCCTCGTGGGTGCCGCGTTCAACCAAAATGCCTCGATCTAGCACTAGGATGCAATCGGCTCCGCGAACAGTAGAAAGTCGGTGAGCAATGATAAAACTCGTGCGATCGCGGCTAATACGAGCGAGATTCTGCTGAAATCGTCGCTCAGAATCCGTATCTAGAGAGCTAGTTGCTTCATCTAAAATCAGAATTCGGGGGTCGCCGAGTAAAGCACGAGCGATCGCAATCCGTTGTCGCTGTCCTCCAGAGAGATTCGTACCCCGTTCCCCAACTTTCGTGTTGTATCCCAGGGGCATATCTTGAATAAACGCATGGGCTTCTGCCAGTTTAGCAACTTCCACCACTTGCTCCAGCGTATACTCGTCAGCGTAAAGCGTGATGTTTTCTATAATAGTTCCCGAAAACAGAAAACATTCCTGCGGCACTACACCCAACTGCCTTCGCAACGATTGGGGAGAAGCGTGTCGAATATCGTGTCCATCTATACAGATTCGACCGCTGGTAGGGTGGTATAAACCTTGTAGCAGACTAACTAAGGTACTTTTGCCGGAACCGCTGCGCCCCACAATCGCCACGGTTTGCCCAGCCGCCACCTCAAATGAAATATTCTGGAGCGTGTTGCGCTCCTGCTCCTGAGAGTAACGAAACGTAACGTTCTCTAACTTCACCTCACCCCTCAGATGAGGCAGAACAAGTAGAGGTTGTTGGGGATTTTCTTCAGGTTGGGCTGAAAATACATCATTCAGCCGTTCCACAGAAACCATCACTTCTTGCAATTCATCCCACAAGTTCACCAACGCCAGCACGGGGTTGATGACATTACCAATCAGCATATTGAATGCGACAAACTGACCGATAGTGAGCTGATTCTGCATTACGAGTGTCGCCCCATACCAAAGCAATGCAGTACTACCCAAAGTATTAATTAAGCCGCCAGTTGCTTGCAAGCCATTCGCCAGTTTTTGCCCCCGAAATCGCGCATTTAACGTACCAGTTAACCGATCTTCCCAACGCCAGCGCAACTCTCGCTCTGCTGCTGCTGCTTTTACCGTAGCAACGCCGTTCATCATTTCCACAAGGGAGGAGTTTTGCGCTGCTTCCTCAGCAAAGACTTCCCGCGACACCTTTCTGAGGAATGGACTCGCCACAACTGTCAAAATGGCGATGGGGGGAATCAGTGCCAGAACCAAGAGCGTTAAACGCCAGTTATAATACGCCATCAACCCCACATAGACAATTGCCATTGAGGCATCTAACCAAGCGGTGACAGCTTGGCGCGTTAGAAACATCTGGATTTTCTGGTTTTCCTGCACCCGCGTAATAATGTCTCCCACATGGCGGGATTCAAAAAACTTCAGGGGTAAGGTCAGGGTATGGCTGATAAACCCACCGATCAGGGTGAGGTCTAATCGGTTGGCAAAATAATCCAGCAGGTATTGGCGAATGGCACTTAAGCCGATGCGCCAAATGCCAAAAAGTAGCAATCCGATGGCGAAGACGTGTAGGGTGATAAAGCTTTTGTTGACAACAACCCGGTCGAGAATGATTTGGGTAAATAGGGGGGTAATTAGTCCAAAAACCTGGATTAGCAAAGATGCTAAGATAATTTGCCCGATTAGGGAGCGGTAAGGCAACAATACGCCCCAGAAGCTACCAAGAGAGCGTTTCTCACTTTGGACTGTTTGCAGTCGTTCTGTGGGATCGAGGAGTAAGGCGTATCCCGTCCAATTAGCTTGAAATTCCTGGTGAGAAAGCGATCGCTTGCCCACTGCGGGATCGGCAATCAGGATGCGCCTCCCTTTGACTTGGTAGACAACGACATAATGATCGCCTTGCCAGTGGGCAATCCAAGGGTTAGTCCGATCTACCAAGCGGCTTAAAGAAGCCCGCACGGGACGCGCATGAAACCCCACGCTTTCGGCGGCAGTAGCTAAGCCTTTAGTCAGGGAGGCACCGGAACGCCCTACGCCAGCTAGATTGCGGAGGGAATTGAGGCTAAACCGTTTGCCCCAATACTGTCCGATCATTGCTAAGCAAGTGGCACCGCAGTCGGCGGTACTCTGCTGTTGAATGAATGGATAGCGTTGTCCTAACAATCGCCGAGGGTTTAGCGGTTTAGGAAAAGCAATTGGTTGTTGGTTGTCTGTTCCCTCTTCTTTCCCTCCTGTTGATGAAGGTGATGAAAGGGGAGTTTGTCCGTTATTCAGTGACGGCTGACGATTGACAGAGACGCGATGAATCGGCATTATCGCCTGATGACTCGCTAGCTTTTGATGTCCGTTGCTAGCACTATCGCTGGATACAACTGCTAAAACCGGAGCGATCGCGATCGCTGCTTCCCAATGTTCTGTGGGCAGATGGTAAACCACTAAATCTGTCTGTGCAACCCAATCTGTGGGCGTTGGATTTGGATATCCCCAGCTTTCTCCTACTGCTGGTGGCTGCGATCCTTGAATTTGCCCATTGCTATGCCAGAAGCGACCCGTTTCTGCGGGAATATACTCCAGCGACTCGCCAGCAGAGATCCGTATTTCTACTAGGTAGGGTAAGAGTTGCCGCAGACTTAGGCTGGGAAGCGATCGCAATTCTGTAGCGGTTTTTAAGAAAATTAGACATTGCCGCTCCTGAGAGAGTTTCAGCAAGTAGTCTCTCAAATTGGGAAGTCGCTCTAACCAAGTTTCCAACTGTGCAATTGGAATCCTTGCCGCTACACCTGCACTGGCAGCGATCGCTTTTGGCATCTCTACGCTTAGGGCGCTTTGTAGCTCCATATTGCCGAATAAAGCTTCTGCGCCAAAAGTTTCGCCTGCTTCCAGTACTAGAGCGGAAACTTCTCTTCCCTGCGTAGCATCAAAACTAAGCAGCCGTACCCGACCTTGGCAAATTATATAAAACCAATCAGTGTTTTCTCGATCTGGTTCACCATGAACGGAATTTCCTGGGAGAGGAGATACATTATAGTTAACCAAGCGATCGCCAAGTTGAAACTCACACATTTCAAACACTTGGTTGAATTCCGATGCCTGATTGGGATCTGATTGAGATAGCCTCAGTAGGTTGAGGATATTTGCAAGACTATGGGAAGCGTTCTCAAGGTTCCGAGGCGGAGGATGCTCTGGCAATCCTAACATCGGATTCATTTATTAGCCTCTTAGCTTTCAAAGTTTAACTTTGTTCGTTTTAGGTTTTTGTTAAAAACACTAACAAAAGGGTAACGGCATTTCCCCTTTGATTATGTATTAGTGAATTTACGTAGGTGCTGTCAATATAGCCTCTAACGATTTATCAAATCTTTACTACAACTTCATGAAATTCTTATTTTAACTTCATGATAAAAAATATGAAGACCTTTAACAGAAGTTATAAGACAATTTTATGTTTTTATGCCTAACTAGACTAAGCAAGAAAATTGGAACATTTAAGACATGATGATTTAAAACATCTGTAACAGATTCCTTTTTGATGGCAAAGACATCCAGAGGCACTACGGGAAATGCCTTGGCATCAGGGTGGCAATATGATTTACTTGACAATCTTCTCGGATAAGACTCGATGCCCCCTAGCCCCCTTAAAAAGACTACCGTGTACACACAAGTGGAGTCTGAGTAAGTTTCCATCCGAGGAAGATCAACTCCAACTGCCGCAGACCATGAACTAGAGTGGGCATTCTAGGGGGACGCTGGGAACAATAACCCGACCATCCTCCCACTCGAGCAATTAAGCAGGTTGCCCAAGCTAAAGAATTGGGGAGATAAGGATTTTGCTGTTTTTGAGTGCGTTTTTGCAACGAAGGTGCCTGTTGAGTCAGGCATTGCTGCTGGTCGGAAGTGAAAGCAACCGAGGCAGGTAAGGCTGGGTTATCTCGCCCTTTTACCAGTTGCAGGGTTAGCACAGCAATCGACAACGCCAAGACACTCAAGCGCTTAATAGCTTCTATCGATTCGAGTTGACTGACTTCGAGATTCAGTTCTGCCTGCTTGAGGGTGGCTTTCCAGTTGCTCAATCCGCCAGCGCCAGCAATACCACTCAATCACTTGGAGTGCCTGTTCCAGACAAAGGGTTGAAGAAAAGCAAACATGTGTTGCTTAAGAACGAATCAGACCTAAATGAAGAGCAAAAAGCTAAACTCGTGCAAGTTAAAGATGTATCTCCTACTCTCAAGATAATGCACGAATTAAAAGAAAAAATCAGAAAGATTTTCGAGCAAACTAATAATTGGTTGACCGGTTTATTTAAACTGGGAAGATGGCTGTCAGGAGCCAAAAAATATTTTCCTGATAGTCAGAACACGATTATTCGTTGGCTAGATGAGATTATTGCTTACTTTGATTATAAGACTACGAGTGGTGTTGTTGAAGGCGTCAACAATAAGCTCAAGTTGATTAAACGTTCTGCTTACGGGTTTAGAAACTTTGAAAACTTCCGAGTTAGATGTTTGCTTACTTGGCAGAATTGTTAATTTAGCATAGTAACTACTGAAAAGCCATATTGTTTTAGTTAATATATCCCTCTTCTGTCACTCTCCGGGCAGGCAATCTCCAGAAGCCTTATCAGTCAATCAATACAAGCTATCCTATTAGAAAAAGTTGGTGGCTGTATTTGTTGTTAGAAAAAAATCTGGCGATCGCTTCGTATACAAAGGCTCTAGAGTTCAAAAATGGCAAATGTTTTCGGAGAGTGACAGAAGAGGGATATAGCGGTTCTTATACGAGTGAGGTACACCCAAATCCAGTATTATCAGGCTTTTCAGTTTTGAGACTGTACCTCACACAACCGAGAACCGCTATAGCAATTCTTGATTGGGTGCGATATTTCTGTAAGGCTATGCCCCTAGCAACGTTATAATCACAATATATTCCACCCAACTGAGAAACGCTATAAACAAGCTAAATTGTAGGTTGCGTTGGAATTAGTATTAGCAAAAGAATGATTATATTTTGTTAGGTTTCGCTCACGCTCAACCTAACCTACTTTTGCCCGAATCTATTGATTGCTATGCAGCCTGAATGTAATTATGAATTAGGCTGAGGTTTGATTACACCAATCTTTGTATATATTGGGTGGATTAATCGCCTTAAAGTTGGCAATTCTTTGGCAAAAAGTAATGAGCCTAAAATACAAAAACTGCCAGCAATAATTAAGGTGTTGGGCGCGCCGATTTGATTGGCTAAACTACCAGCAAATAAATTGCCCAAGGGAACGACACCAAAAAATGCCATTGTGTAGATGCTCATTACCCGTCCGCGTTTATCATCTTCGACAATTGTTTGAACAACTGTGTTACTAGATGTAAATTGCATAATGAAACCCAATCCCACGATTAACATCATCACTAGAGAAAGCGCCAGTATGCGGGATAAAGAAAAACCAATTAGCCCAATTCCCATTAAGGCTGGTGAATAAGCAATGAATTTTCCTAGTCCTAAAACACTTTGTCGCGTAGTTAGATAAACCGCACCTACTAACGCGCCAACTCCGGAAGCAGCCATTAGAAAACCCAGAGTTTCAGCGCCGCCGCCAAGGATTTTAGTGGCAAAAATTGGCACAAGAACGGTATATTGCATTCCCATAAAGCTGACTAAAGCCAGCAAGAGGATAATGGCGCGAATGGGTGGAAACCCGAAGGTATATACAAATCCTTCTTTCAATCTCTGCAAAGGATGAGTATTTGTAACGTTAAGTTTTTTGGGCTTTAGCTTCATTGCTAATAAAGCAGCAATCACCGCAATGTAGCTGAGTCCATCAATTAGAAAACAGTAAGCAGATCCAACTGAAGCAACAAGCAGTCCTCCAATAGCAGGGCCAATCAATCTGGCTCCATTAAACATAGAAGAATTGAGAGCGATCGCATTCGCTAAATCGTCTTTTCTTTCTACGATTTCTGGCACGAAAGCTTGACGGGCTGGCGCATCAAAGGCGCTCACAACTCCTTGAAATATACTCAAAAATATCAAATGCCAAATATTTACTATTCCTGTAAACGCTATAAATGCAAGCGCTAAGGATTGAATCATAGAAAGTATTTGAGTAATGACTCATATCCGGTGGCGGGGGAATTTATCTACTAAAACACCCCCAATAGGGGTGAGAATAAAGCTAGGAAATTGACCTGCGAATCCCACAACACCGAGTAATAAGGCGGAATTAGTCAGGCTATAAACTAGCCAAATCGTAGCAACTTGAGTCATCCAAGTTCCAATTAGAGAAAGCCCCTGACCTCCAAAAAATAAACGATAATTTCTCGATTTTAATGCCGGGAGAACTGGCATTAGTTTGATAGGATTTCTCTTCATATACCTTGGTCGTTTTTGGCTCAAACCTACAGGAGCATATATTATATTTTGTAAAGTTACTTAAAAAGTTGCTGCAATCCCTCTGTCAACGGAGGGAAGTAATCAAGCAATACGGTTCGGTTAGAGCGAAAAACGCCAATGTTCGCGTAGGTTGCGTTGAAGAACGTCACCCAACAAATGCTTACGTTTTGTTGGGTGACATTCCTACAATTATTTTTTACTGCAATCCCTCCGTCAACGGGAGGAGGTAATCAAATACAAAAGTCAAAATGATTCTTTCGTTCCCAGGCTCAGCCTGGGAACGAGTTTAAAATTTTGTCAGTACGCCGTAGATTGCCCAAATTGCCATTGCTCGCAGGTAGTGACTAGCACGGAAAGTCCCAGCAGCTGTGATGGCTTCGGGGGTGCGGAATTGCAGCCCATTGTCGTAAACTTGGCGCACGACAGCTTCCGCCATTTGGAAGGCTTCATCTTTCATCCCCATCTGCACCATGAATGCTGCAAGCCCAAAGTTAATTCCTGTCCAAACTTCTAGGGGATGAGTAGCATTGGGATTGAAAGGAGTACCATCTGGTTTTACTCCATTTGCAGCACCCAAAAGACCATTATTAAATTTCAAAAAGCAGGAGTCATACACAGTTTTGAGGGTAGATTTTATACACTCTACTGGCACAATGTCGGGTAATCCTAACCAACGGGCGTAGAACTGACCGCAAAGTTGATCTGCCATGACAATATCAGATCCGCTTTCGCTGTCGAGTCGGTAATATTTACCGTTCCAAAGCTTTTGTTGATATAAAGATTGGGATTGGTCTAGCCAGGTTTGGTAATTGGTGGTGTTGTATTTGCCGTCAGGGTAATTTTCGGCTAATATTTGTCCGATAGCGATCGCACTCTCCAAAGCCGCTAACCACAAGCCGCCGCAATAAGCACTCACACCCTGCAATCTCCAGTCATCAAAAGTCTGATCTGGCGCACCGGAATTTTCCGGAATCCCATCCCCGTCTAGATCAAATTCCTTGACATAAGCCAGCGTCTTGACAATTGAATCCCAGCATTCTTCCAAAAACTGGATATCTGTGGAGCCAGTCATCACAAAATCTCGATAAACTTGCAAAACAAAATCGCAAGGTAAATCTTTCCAAAGGTTGCAATCCTGATAACTGGTATAGTTAGTTTTTTCCCACGGATGCTCATTTGGTGCGCCGAGATCGTGAGGTGTAGCATTGGCAGCTTTGCGAATTGCCTGTGCTTGATTATACCCAATAATTCTGGGAGTATCGTCCCCTGTGGGAATTGCCCGTGCAAAAGCTTCTAAAACTGCTTTATCCAATTTCGGCCAAAGCATCGCCAAAGCAAACGAGCCGTAAAGCCGCACGTCTAAGCTTTCGTACCATCGATAATCCAGGCACTCCAAAACACCAAATTGTCCAATCGGATCTAACTCTGATGCTGCTGTCCATAGAGTACCGCCATCGCATAGCAGATACAGCTCATTAAACAGTGCCATTTTGAACCAAGAAGGCAAGTCCTGCTGCTCTAAAATGGGCTGTTGCCATTCGCGAATTGAGTCCCGCCAAGTATCATCTTGCTTGAGGGCCGTGCGAATTATCGACCAAGCATTTGTGCCATTGCGACCAAAGAAATCAGTATAACGACGGTAATATTTAGTGATGGAATCCCCCGTACCGAATTCCATCACCGGAAAATCCCAGCAGACGATAAAAGGAATATAACGAGTTCTACCAGGTTTTAGAGTAAAGCGGACAGCGATCGCGCTAGCTATTTGTTCCCCTGGTGCGGCTGGCGTTTCATCTTGCCGATCCGACAAGGTGCCATTACAAGCAAAAATATCCCAAATATCGCCGCCATCGCTTGCTGGGTCCCAACGACTGTGATGGAAGACTTCTAAACTGGGATTATTCACAGTAGCGATCGCTAACTGTCCTTCCCCCTCCCCAATTTCATCATGCAGCCTTACCCGATCTAGCAGACATCCCACGCGGTGAAAGTCGGAAATCCACTGATTTAAGTTTCCCGTACTATCTCCCCATCGTGGCTGATACTCGTAAACCGGACTACCATCATCCCGCACCCGTACTTCTGGCGACTTAATCGCATTGGTAAACCAACCGACCACATTCTGCCAAGTCAGCATAATGCTAATCGTTATCGGCTTATCTGTGGGATTGTATGCAGTCCAGCGAAACACAGCTGTAGGGTAAGAAGTTTCCTGATAATTTCCCGCCCAAATTGGCGAAAACTGCTCGCAACTTAACTCCGCCTGAAACACATTTTCATAAACAAACCAACTGCGCGGATAAAGGGCATGATAAGTCCCAGTCCCCAGTCCCTTATCCGCAGTTCCTTCCTTGGGATACCACAGCCAGCGAGATAAACTGCCATCCTCTGGCGGTTCCGTACACAGCGCATAAGCTTGCGCTGGCGAGTCTTCTGGCTGCTCAAAGACGCTAAACTGGCAAGCAGGCAGACTGCGAAATACGTGTTCTCCGCCATTCAGGTGCCACAAGTTAAAGTCACCTCTTGGGGAACGACCAATGCAACCTGCGCCAAAGCCACCCAAGGGCATACCATGCCAAGGGCCATCGTCGAGATTACTGGCGTAGCGGACAGTGTAAGGCTTGTCCCATCCGAGTCCGATGGGACGCTTCCAGGCGCATTCGGGAATTTCCAAGCGGGGGCGTTGATAAATCATTTCCTGATTTTACGGCGTTTATACTGGTTAAGCGATCGCGTTTATGAGGCGAACTTTAGTGTATAACTTTGTCGCTTTCACTTTCCTCTAACATAGCGATCGCTGTCTGTACCGCCTGTCTGACATCAGAGTGAGAGTCTGCTAACAATGGACGTAAGTAAGGAATTGCTTCCGCCCCATCTAACTCGCCTAGCTCGTCTGCTGCATTCTCTCGCACAATAAAATTTGGGTCTTCCAGCGCTTCTATCAGTAGAGGATACGCTTTATCTGGATGTAGGCGACTCATAAAGCGTAGAACGCTACCTCTAACGTAACCCGATGGATGTTGGAGTAGGGGTAAAACTTGATTCGCGGTATCCTGTGCGCCCAGTCTGCACAAGCTATCAACCGCTTCAGCAACGATTGATGGTCGTTCATCATGTAAGTATGAAAGCAGGCGATCGCCTATCGTGTGGTCTTCTAGTGGAGGTACTGTGAGTGCAAAGAGAATGGCTCGCAATCTTTCTGTATCCGCACGGTCGATTTCCCTCCATAAGAAAGCAATACCGGCCTCGCCCTGTTGCCTAATCAACAGTGCTACTTCGGGATAATAGATAGATGCGTACTCCTCTCCTTCCAAAGGGGAGCTTTGAAAGTGAGCGATCAGTTCTTCGAGGTTGAGATGGTTTTCGGGGTAAAAACTCATATGACTCTCCTTTAAAGTTTTTAGCTCCTATATTTGACTGCACAACTGGCGGATTTCTTCCAGCGTCATGTTGCCAAATACTCCGGGAAATTCATGACCCAGAGTGGCGGGAATATCATTAATTGTGATATTTCCAGCATCACGTAAACGATTAAGTTCTGCCAGTCGATCTTCCGGAATATTTTTTTGAAACTTTCTGGCGAGGCGCTCGTATTGAGTCAGGATCTTAATCGCCGTTTGACACTCTTTTTTAGATGGTAGCCGAGATTTTCCACTTGTCATTGGCTTTGCATCACTTTTTAAGGACATATATATAGAATTCCCCAAGAGTGATTTTATGGGCAGTCTGAGTTATCTGTGCAGAAATATCAAGTAAAAAGGCAAATACAAAGTTTTTTGAGCAAATAAGGAGCGCCTTTAGGGGATGCGATCGCTTAAAATAAAATCACCTTGACGTTCGCCTCAAATCAGCGATGGAAACTATAACTCTGAATGTTCCCCCGATGGTAGCTCTAACAGATGAGCAATTTTATCATCTGTGCATGGCGAATGAAGAATGGCGCATGGAACTTACATCTGAAGGAGAATTGATTATCATGTCCCCCACGGGTGGAGAAACTGGCATTAGAAATTCCGATTTAAATGCCGAGGTGGTCATCTGGAACCGTCAGACACGACTAGGTTATGTCTTTGACTCTTCCACCATCTTTCAATTACCTAATGGCGCGAAGCGATCGCCTGATGTCTCTTGGGTAATTCGAGAACGATGGGAAGCCTTATCTTCTGAAGATAAGCGGCGATTTCCTCCTCTGTGTCCAGACTTTGTAATTGAACTGCGTTCCCAAACAGATAGCTTGTCAAAACTCCAAACCAAAATGCTCGATTACCTCGCCAACGGCTTGCGCCTTGGCTGGTTGATTGACCCTCAAACTACCAGAGTAGAAATTTATCGTGCCAATCAAGATGTAGAAATCATTAATTTCTCACAGGAACAAACTCCACCTACTTTATCAGGAGAATCTGTGCTACCTGGATTTTCCCTCGATCTAACTTTGATGTTCAATTTTTGATTTTTATAAATCCTATAGCAATCCTATTTGAGCTGTCCAATCTACTTTTTAAACCAACCGTCTAGGTGCGACCAAGCGCTTCAGGAGGAGGAAATAAAGAAGCACATAAAGAGAAACAGTTACTATATGAAGAATTAAATATTGGCAAATATTGGGTAGTAGACGTACAAAAAGCCTAAATTATTGCTTTGGCTATTATTGGCAATAATGGTAGTCAGCGAATTACTCAATCTCCAGTTTTATCACGATTAGAAATAGCTTTATTCCAGAAAGCTTTAGTTTGTAGTTCCGATGCAGAGCAAGCGGTTATTGGTGCTTGGTTATTATCCCAATTTCAGAGGCTTCACGATTCTTAATCTATAAAGCTGGTGTTGATTGCGAACCTATGAAAGAGGTCATGACAAAAGAACATCGCCCAATGCAATAAACTGCTCGAAGTGACAACTTTATTGCTATCCTTTCTAAGACGTTAATAAATAGCTGTACGTAAAATGGGTCTGAAAATCATTGAAAATTTTGATGGCAATTTTACTCTCGATCCAGAGGCAAAAGAAAGTCTGTTTAATTTATTGAAGAGTGAAGCTTTTGTAAAGCAAATTACTGAACAAATGCAGTGCGAAGAAGTTGAATTTACAGAATTTCTTTTCCAGCCAGTTCCCTACAGCACAGCCACACCCAAAGGGATGCCAGCCCAATTTGAGAAGTACCACGAATCTGAGGATCACCTGATTATTAACGTCCCGCCTAATTTCATGTTTAAAGCTAAAATTTTTAAACCAAGTCGCCTTTGTGCCATTTATCGAAAAGTGAGATAAAGACAACAACTCCTTCCCAGGCTAAGCCTGGGAAGGAGTTAATCAAGGTGTCTCGATTAATTTAGGTGAATTGAACCAGCCGAGTACCGCACTTGGAACAGAACTTAGAATTAGCGGGGTTTTTGTTGCCGCAACTGGTGCAGAAAACCTGTGCAGGTGCAGCACCACCATTATTAACAGGCGGCTGATCTTGCAGTTTTGGTGTCACCACACCAACACCTTCACCAACATTTAACTTATTGGCAGCTATGACATTTTGAATAATCGTAGCTTCCCGTCTGTAATCTGGGCTATCAGTTCCCCCATTTTTCTCCAATTCCACTTCTCGCTGCTTCAGATAAGCCATCAACTGATTATATAAAACTCGCTTTTCTTGGGGTTGATCAGCGGCGGCAAGGAGTGCTGTCACTTGACGCTGAATTTCCTCTTTATCAGGACGACACGCCAGCACTTCCAAAACTTGTACAGCTTCTTCCCAACCGGAGGCGATATCTACATTTTCTGTGCCAATTACAGTTTTCCTTGTGTAGCGGATCGTATTTTCTTTAGTGTTGCGATTTTCTTCTAGTCGCAAAACACCAAAAGCCCGTGCTTGTACCACCAACCGGAACACTGCTGGATCTTCGGGAAACACATCCCAGAAAGGCGGTTCTTTTTGAATGTGGACAGGTACGGGAGGATCTTTGCTTTCGCCTTTAAGTTGCGATCGCTTGGCTTCTATAGATTGTCCTTTCCAGTCTTGATATGATTGCCGCAACTCTCGCATTCCGTCAATGCAACGCAGAGAAAAGCCGCCTTTTTCTTGCACAAAAACAATCCGGTGACGTTCTTGTTCTCCTAATGGTGTGATCGCATCGCTACTCCCGACTCGTTCTTGCAAATATGGTAGTAGTTTAATTGCGGCTGGATCGGTGCTGTTGCGACCGCCGACGATGGCAACTTTGGTATTTAATGCTGGTGTAAAACCTGCATCTGCACCACTGAGAACGGCTTGGGAAAGTAAAATCAGGGGTTGTGATTTTTGGTAGGCGATGCGAATGTTGCTACGGATTGCTTCTGGGTCATTTTGCAAGGCTTTGAATAAGCGATCGCTTGCGGCGAGTTCCCTTTTAAACCGACTTTCTTGGGGAGACTTCTCTACTACTAACTGAGTTCTGTTAACGACAATTTCCTTGAAGTCATCCGAGTTCACATCCGGTAGTTGAGTAATATCAAATAGCTGCATTACTTCCCCAGCAGCGCGTGTTTGTTTCCACAGAGGACTAGCATCTCGCAACACATCTTCCGACATCGTGCTGCAAATCTGATCTATCCCCAATTCATAGCGGCTTTTGCTACCTTCTGATGCACCAGCCAACTGCTCAATCATATCGCGATAGAGCAGGTTTAGTTCTTCCCGTTCATACAGTTTAATTCCGTTAATTTTCAAAGCATCGGCGCTATCAGCTTCTTTATCAGCTTTTTGTTTGAAACCATCGCGTAGTTGCCGCAATTTTTGATTAAATCGAGCTAGTCGCCGTTCTAGTAATTCCAGATGTTCTTGTATTCTGGCAATTACTTCTAATGCTAAAGCGCGTGCTTTGCGCTGAATAATAGCAACAAAGCTACCTTCTAAACCTGTGAGAGCATCTTCGCAATATTTCTCCATTTGTGCTTGCTTGGTAAGACCAAACAAGCTTTTAAATTGATTAATATCTTGTAAAGCTGTCTCATACTGTCTTTGCCGATTTGCTTCGTTGGGTTGCCAAACTTTTTCTGAGTCCCGGCGAAACTTTTCTGCGGAATTTGTCAATAGTTGGCGGGCTGTAGCGATGAAGGCATCGGCAAATTTTAATCCTCGGTTGCGATCGCGTACAATATCGTACAACTCCGCCTCTAGCGCTTTTCTCCCCTGCTGGATAATGCGGTTGCGGTTGTCATACATTTTTTGCAGGAAGTCACCATGCGATCGCTCGTCCGGGCTTAATTCCCGCAAGTGGTTGGCGCGATATTCATCTACCTTTGGTGTGAGATAAGTATCCACGAATTGCAGAATTTTACCCCGTTCCGAACCGATAACATTTACACCTTGATGGGTGCATTGCAGTTTATTATCGGTGGCAATTTCATTGCGGATGCTGTTCACCCAGGTGGAAATTTCCGACACGTAGGATTTATCATTTGCTGAGGATAAATCTGCTATAAGTTCCGCGTCCGTTAACCGCATTCTTTTTAAGATATCGCTTTGCACCAAATCCAGAACATTTGGCGGTAACGGTACAGATTCATTCAGCCACCAACTAACTAAATCTACTCCCAGACGACTAGATAAAGAAGTGCGAATTTGAGCCAGGGGAATCTCAATCGTAGAGAGTCCAAAACTCATAAAGTTCTTGGGATAACCTCTCCCGCCTGGATCTGCTTGCGCCCAAGCACCTTTAATATTGTCTCGGATTGAACGCTTGTGGGGAGCAAAATCGCTAGTTAAATCTAGGAAAATATTTTGCCCGATCATTTCCCGGATTTGGTCTAAGGAAAACTCACTTTCGCCATTTTTTGTACCTACTAAATAGGTAAAATCAAATGGAGGGCGTTTGTTGCGAACTTCATCTGCTAATCCACCGCTAAATTGAACAGCGTACTCGGTTCTATAGTCCGAGAAATAGCTTAATTCCATCATCGCTGCGTAGCCATTAGCGAGAACGCGATCGCCCACTTTGATACTCGCAAAGGCATTAGGCATCGGCACAATGGCCGTTATCAGGGGGCTGGCTTGACCTTTGAGCCAATTGCGGATACAGTAGCCCAAATCGATCAGCATCCCGCTACCAGTACCCCCAGAAAGGGAGCCTGTGACGAAGACATTTAAACCACCGCTGCTCACCTTAATGCCGTATTTATCCAGCATAAAGTTTTCGTGACCCTTGACGCGATCGCAAGCTTCATTAAATTTTTGCTGAATCTTGTGGTAGTTATAAAAAAAAGCAAATCGACCGCAAGCGCGAATTTGACCCGCACCTGCTTCTAATGCGCCAATATTTCGCTCTAATTCTTTGGGAAACCACGACTCAATCCAAGGATATTTTCCCATATTGGACATAATATCGCTGACTTCTTTGCCGCTGACACTTGCCCAAAATTTTTCATTATCTTGTAAGGGCGTTCCTGCTGCTTCTGGGTTGTTTACTTTGTAATCTTTATCAGTATCAATTGTCAGGAAACTAATGATCGGGAAATTCTTTAAACTGCCATAAGTTTCTTCTACCAGTCGGCGTACTCGCGACAGCACTTCCACGCCTGTTCCACCTACTCCTACGAGTACGGTGGGAACCATACTTTTTTCTTCTACTGCTGCCATGATATTTCTCCTGATAATTTAACTTTTATTCAACTTGTTACCGCAGGCTAAATGCTGCCCTACGGTAAATTGGTTGGCATCATCAACACGACGAGAAAAAGGGTAAATCAAGTATTTTCCAGATTTGCCAAATAATTATTGGGGTAAGTACGCTCCAAAATAAAGCATTTCCTAGAGATAATTGTCCAGAAAGATTCATCGGTAACTTGAATAAACCTTGAAAGATGAACTTATCAAGAATAAGAGTCAGCGCCCACATCAACGCAATCCAAGCAGCACCTAGCCATAAAATAATCCATTGGCGGTTACTGTTAAACCGAGTAAAAAATCTTTCTGTAAAAAACGTTTGGAGATTACTGGTTTCACCAGGCGCATAAATGCCGCCTGTAGTGAAAGCTGTTAATTTTAATTCTGGGGAATCTGATCCGACTACGATTGCATTAACCTTAACTTTACGCGCCACAGCATTACTTACAACATTCGGTGATACATTAGCACCACCATCAGTTACTAATAATAATTCCCGACAGCGATCGCTAACTCCACTGAGTGCTTCTGTACCTTTTTGAATTGCTGCATTGATGTCTTTCGTATTATTCGCAAGTAACTGAGGTAAATCGGGATTTTGCAAGGCTTGGGTTAATTCATCGCTTACCTGTTTGCTATCAGTTTTAAATTCGTTACCTGTAAGACTTTGCACCACACCCCCAAACCCTAAAATTTGCACTTGGTTGGCGTTTCTTAATTGGGCATTTTCTGCCAAATACGACTGTACGGCTTGCACTTCCTGGTACATAATCGTACCTGGGGCGTTGAACTGCGTGCCGTAGGTGCTGGTGCTAAGATCGAGAGCGATCGCTACCGCAACTTTTGGTCTACCCAGTCCCAATAGCCAGCACAAAAGCGCTGCTATTAAACATACCGAAAGAAACATTAACGGAATCTGGAATAGAGGATACCGCCAGAATGCGCGACGAAAACTACTCATGGGATGTTGGGCGTGCGATCGCTAAATTGGTAGACAAAATTAAATAAAACCTCTCCCCCAACCCCTCCCCTTGTAGGGGAGGGGAGTCTTGACAATTTTTTCTAGCGTAGCGGTGCGTAAACCTACGGGTTAGAGGGGATCTGTCCTTGTTTGCATAACGTTTTGATCCCCCCAACCCCCCTTGGAAAGGGGGGCTAAGAAGAAGTTGCACATGGTGTAGCCTTTCCCCACATTTTGATTTCCCCAACCCCTCTTGGAAAGGGGGGTTAGGAAGAAGTTGCACATGGTGTAACCTTTCCCCCCCTTCCCCGCAAAAAATATTTATTCGGTTTCCCTCTCCTCTTAGGAGAGGGTTAGGGAGAGGTGGGAAGGGGGTTGGGGAGATAGGTTTTTTATCCATATACTTACCCCTCTACTTAAATTGGATCGAATTGATATTTCGACCCGGCTGGCCCATTTTTACCGGGAACAGCTTTAACCAAAGGAACCTCATTGAGAACATTAAAATCGGTTGCAGTTCCCGTAATCGGGATACCAACTTGAAGTTGCTGCGATACTCCAGAACGGTTAGGATTTTGGCTGAAGGCAGTTGCTAAAGCTTGAGTAGCATCATAAGCTGTGGCAGTGCGCCAGCTGACTCTTCCTTTCCAAATTGTGGCGGCTTGATTCGCAAATGGATCGTTTGGCTGGGAACTCCAGGGAACCGCCAGTACGATGTTTTGAATTGCATCTCCCCCTTGGATTAAAATTGCAGGGTTATAAAGTTCGTCGCCGCCAATTAATTCTAAGGATTTATTAGCTTTAGCGATCGCAACCGCTTGATCGGCTTTGTTTTTACTTAGTGCCAAAAAGCCAATTTTCGCCCCAGCGTTGGTAACATCGGCAATGGTAGCAGCAGCATCAAAACCAGCAGCATTAATATCCACTTCTTTAACGACTTTGCCGTTAACTTGAGATAAAGCGGCTGTGAATTGATCTTTGAGTTGCTGACTGTATTGACTATCAGAATTGTAGAAAACGGCAACAGCAGCGGGAGATTGTTTGGAGTTTGCGTATTTCGCCAAGGTAGTACCAACAGTTTTTAGGTAACTTCCTAATAATTCGTTGGCTTTTTTGGCGAGAGAAATTGTTTGCAAAGTTGATTGACCGCTGCTATTGGGGGTAATGCTGGTGCTGATGGGAGAAAGTACGGTTAAGCCAGCTTGTTCGTAAAGCGCGATCGCTTGTTGACTTCCATTATCTACCCCATGTCCCAGCACTCCCAAAATATTCGGCGACTTAATCAAATCTTGCGCCAGGGAAGCTGCTTTTTGCGGTTCAATATCATTGACAATTACCACCTCCAACAAACGTCCAGCCGTCGGAGGCGAGGCGTTAAACTTGTCCTGATATTGCCCAACACCCCGAAGAACTTCTTTCGCTGTATCGGGGTTGGGGGTGACGGGAACCACAACAGCCATCGTCAGGGGATTTCCAGCTTTTTTAGCTTGGGCGTTGTTCAGGTAAATTTTGCTTTCCGGGTCGTTGGGGTTGGCGGTGACGGCTTGCTGGTATTGCGCGATCGCATCATCCCATTTCTTCTGGGCAAAAGCCAATGCCCCGGCTTGTTTTGCCGGATTTGTTGCACCCGCAAACAATATCTTTTCACCCTGACTAATCAGCTGGGCGTTTGCAGATGTATCGCTGACAATTGCTTGCGGATCTGCTGGCGCTACTGCTTCTGTACTAGCTGTGGAAGGTTCAGAAACGCTAGAAGTAACTTCCGCAGGCTGCTTCCCTTGTAAAACTTTATATAAACCCAATCCTGCTAACAGTGCGATCGCAATTCCCGCCACAATGAAAGCTAGTCGCGCCGACGACTTAGAACCGGGGATACTCGACACGACAGTTTTCTGACTTTTTTTGCCCCCCGCGATCATTGCCTCTTTAGGCAAGCCACACATAATACAGTCTGGCCCGTGATTTTCCTGGGGTGTATGGGGTTCAGTGCTAGGGTACTGTTGATGGTTATTTTTAGGTACACCGTCGCAAATCCATGTGCCTTGAGGATTCAACTTTCCCAATCTCCGTGATAACCCTTTTGGTCTTTACTTATTGTAGTAATTACCATCTTCAACCCACAGAGGGAATGTTCCACCCTTGTCTACCCTCTAAGTATTAATTGTTGTTACAAAAATATTTGGAGCGCGATCGCCCAAATAGGGGCATGGTAATTAAAAAGCCCCTACCGTATAGCAACGTTCTCTTGCCTAGACGATTTAATATATTTAGGTATGTAAGATGCGTTATGATGCGCTCCTCCCTCAAGTGTCACTCGCATTCATCTGGAAAAAATCTAAATAAAGATTATCAACATCCTAGATGCGCTCATAAAAAGTAAGATATAAAAATTTCCCGAAAATCTCAATGACTGATAACAACATTCCCCTTCTCGCCAGTTTAGAATACATCCCTTACATTGACGAAAACGGACATTTACCTGAGCAATGGCAGGGAAAAATTGGCGTATACGCAGTTTTTGATAATGAAAAAGTGCTGCAACTGATTAACTATTCTCGCGATATCTCAGTCAGCATCAAACAACATCTAGTGCGCCAACCTCAACACTGCTACTGGCTAAAAGCACACATTATCGAACGTCCTAACCGTACCATTCTCGAAAGCATTCGAGATGCTTGGATTGAAGAAAATGGTGCGATACCAGTGGGGAATAGTTCTGAAAAAGAAAAATGGAATGACCCCATCGACGCAAAACTAGCGATGACAGCCGAGGAGCAGGCGAAGTTTACGAGTCTAACGATAGATGAAATAGGACAAGCAAAACTGTTAAAAAATGTAGCACGGCGAGTTGAAGAAGAAATCTTCACAGAGCTGAAAGCCCGTGGCGTACAAGTGGAACTCCGCTTCAATCCCAAATTAAAAGAAAGTGGCTTACTTGACCTAAAATAATTGCGGCTCTAAAATTCCCGTTTCGTCTTGGCACAAACCCTCGCTTGTGATTTTATCTCATGCCCCCATTGCTGAACAATCGTTATAAAATTATCCAGACTCTGGGAAGTGGTGGATTTGGCAACACCTTTCTAGCAGAAGATACTCATATGCCTTCGGGCCGTCGCTGTGCAATAAAACAGCTGAAGCCAATAGCAAACGACCCCCAGATGTTCCTACAGGCTCAAACTCGTTTCCAGCGAGAAGCGGCAATTTTAGAGGATCTGGGTGAAGGTAGCAATCAAATTCCCAAGTTATACGCCTACTTTTCGGAAGCTGGGCAGTTTTGTCTGGTTCAGGAATTTATCGAGGGTCAAACGCTGACCAAGAAGGTGCAAGCCGAGGGAGTGCTTTCTGAGAAGGCGGTAAAGGATATTCTTGTGAGTTTGTTGCCAGTGCTGGATTTTGTCCACAGCAAGCGGATGATTCACCGGGATATCAAGCCGGACAATATTATTATCCGGCAACGGGATGGAAAGCCGGTGCTGATTGATTTCGGTGCTGTTAAGGAAAGTGTGGGCGCGGGGAATACTGCCGTAGGGAACGCCGTCGCCTCGATGGTGATTGGTACGCCTGGGTTTATGCCTTCGGAACAAGGAGTAGGACACCCAGTATTCGCCAGCGATTTGTACAGTTTGGCGCTGACGGCGATTTATTTGCTGACTGGGAAACTACCGCAAGATTTGCAGAGTGACCCACGAACTGGGGAGATTTTGTGGCATCAGTACGCATCGAATATGAGTCCCGGCTTTACGGCGGTGTTGGATAAGGCGATTCAGTCGCATCCACGCGATCGCTTTTCCACTGCCAGAGAAATGCTTGATGCTTTACAATCGAGTGCCGCTTTTACCCCAACTCCTGAACTTTCTAATGCAGCAACGATAGCGGTGTCTCCTGGTGCTGGCGCTAACACGCCTACTCCTGTATATCCGCCAACAGCAAATAACACACCGCCTGCCGTTGGTCAACCCCAACAGCGGAACCCTTTGCTGATAGGACTTTTAATTGCAGCTGGTTTGGTAAGTGTAGCTGTAGCTGGCACCTTTCTTTTTACCAGAAACCAGCAATCGCCGTCTCCGGTAGCGTCATCTTCTCCCCGCGCCGAGGAACCAATCCCCAGACAAACAGAACCAACCCCTTCACCAACGCCTGACAATTCGCCTGTAACCCGCGACGAACCAACACCTTCTGTAGCGATCGCGCCAACCCCGACACCAGAACCCGTGCGCGAACCGGAACCCGTGCAAACCGCTGAACCAGAACCAGTACGCGAACCGGAACCTACGCCAACCCCTGAACCCGTGCGTCCCACCCCGGAACCAGCACGTCCCACACCGGAACCAGCGCGTCCCACACCGGAACCCGAAAACAATAACCCAGCGCCAAACGTATCTACCAGCGTTCCAACATTTCAAGTAGGTACAGCCAGAAGCGACATACAAGCAGCACTCGGTAAGCCAAGCAGAGATGTTAGTGGTCTTTGGAGGACGCGCGCTGTAATTTATGAAGTGGTGCCAGATCAGATTGACCTTGGCTACTTATTCGATCGCACTTCTGGACGGCTTCGGCAAACAGAAGTATCCTTTGCCGACTCGGTAGCTCCTCAAACAATGTCAACCACATTGAATGGACTTTTACCCAGTGGTGCATCCCCAGATATTCGCCAGGGACTCCGACAAGTGCAACGGGGACGGCGCAGTTCTTATACTTTCACCCAAGGCAACTTAAGAGGAATGATTGTGCGGCAAGATTGTAATGTTATTTACATCAGTATTTGGGATGCAGATTTACATGAATTTAATGTTAGTTCTGCTCGAAAGTGTTGAAGCTAAAACACGATAACCTGAACATCTCACTTTTTTAAAGCGCAACAGCGACTAACGCCAAGGACGAACAAAGCAAGCCGTAGCTTAGCAGGATTTTAAGGTTGCTTATGCGGCCTTTGTTTGTATAGCATCAGGCTTTATTCTGAGCGAAGTAAATTATTTTTTTTGTCACAATTAAGTAGATGGGTAATAGAAACTACTCAGATGCGATCGCATCTACCATAATTGATATTTAGATACTGAGTGACACTGATGAGAGACAGGGTACTCTAGGTGCTATAGGAAAGAGGTAATTACCGTAGGACTTACGCACTTGGAGCCAGGAAATCAATTTCCTGGCTAAAAGCCCAAGTCAGTTGAAACTGACTAAAAAACCTCAAACCAACCCATTTCAATGGGTTTGAGCTTTGAGCCGGAACTTTAGTTCCCGGCAAATGCGTAAGTCATGTACCGATTACCAATTCAAAATTGGCATAAGTCAATGACACCAACACTCCTAAACAACCGCTATCGAATCATTCAGACTTTAGGAAGTGGTGGATTTGGCGATACCTTTCTCGCAGAAGATACCCAAATGCCATCGCAACGCCGCTGCGTGATTAAGCAGCTGAAACCGATAACAAATAACCCTCAAATTTACCAACTGGTGCAACAGCGGTTTCAACGAGAAGCGGCAATTTTAGAAGAACTTGGGGAAGAAAACCCTTAATAATACAGAAAATATCGCCTAAAACTTAAGAAAAATTTTAGGTTAAGTTGACTAACACCGAAACCTAACAAATGCTAGTCTACGAAGTTTTTTTGCTGTCCAACTAATGGCAGTTGAGATACTTGCCTCACAAGAGATAGATGTTTGATGTTTGTGGATTGGGCGACAGAATGCCCAACTTCTATGGCGCCAGAATTGATTGATAATTAAAAAATATCTTTTCGCTTTTGTAACCACCAAGTTACTATTAAATAAACTAAAGCGTGCAGCAACAAGATACCCCAATTTAAACCCAAATTATCCCATGTTGCAGCGTAAATTGGTGTCCTTTCAAACGGCATTGGAGCCAGCGTACCATTAGGTAAATAAATTGGGTCGGGAACCATAGCATTAATATTTACCAAAGAACCATAAGCGCCAACAGACCAGCGGCTTAACATTAGCCATGATAATTTACTGGCGAAGCCTTCCATCTTAAATAAGACACCGGAAAATATAATTTGAGGTAATAAAAGTAGAGGTAAAGCACTATTGGCTTGACTGCTATTTTTTACAATAGCTGAGACAAGTAAACCCAAACTCATGCTAGTGACAAGAGTAAGAAAAGTAGTAGTTGCAAGTCCGACAGCCCACGGAATTAACTCAGGAGTAGGAGATTTAAAAAATATTAAAATTACCAGTGACATTAACAAACTTTGGAGTAAGGCAAGCCCCGAAAGTATGAATATTTTAGAACCGAGATAGGGAATTACTCCTAAATTTACCAATCTTTCTCTCATGTAAATAGCCGCTTCTTTCACAATTTCTTGCAAGGAACTGGAAAGCCCAACCCAAATAGCGGCACAGGTAAAGACAAATAATACTCGCAATGCTAAAGGTGCGAGACTTGGGTCAGATTCGCTACCTAAAACGAGGGGATTTTTACCTTGAATTGCCAAAGGAATCAAGGCAATACCGATGGGAGCAGTTAAAAGGGATAATCCTAGATAGATGCGATCGCGTCTGACCAGCTTAAAATAGCGATCGCTTAATATAGCCAGCTGCTTAAAAGGAGAAATATTAACTTTCTTCGGCGTTTCATCGTTTTGTTGTATAACCTGAGTTCCACCACCGATGTAATTGCCGATATAATTTTGATAATCAGGAGATTTGTGAAAATTTACCGAAATCTGCTTGACAGTTGCCTCTGTTTCTGCGTCCGTTTCCTTCTCCAACTGAGTATAAATATCGGCAAAATCGCCAGTTGTAATCCCAAAAAACTTTAGCGCGTCATTAGGAGAACCAAAGTAACAAAGCCGTCCGCCGCGACCGAGAAAGATAATGCGATCGCATATTTTAATATTCGCCGTTGCATGAGTAACTAGAATAATCGTGCGTCCCTCCAAAGCCAATTTCCGCAACAGCTGCATCATCTTCTTATCCAAACCAGGATCAAGTCCAGAAGTCGGTTCATCCAAGAAAAACAACTTTGGATCAGCTAAAAGTTCTACCCCAATACTGACTCGCTTCCGCTGACCGCCGCTGAGATTTTTTATTAGCCCATCCCGCCAATGAGACATTTCAATATCTTTAAGCGTTTTTTCTACCACCTGTTCCACATCCGTATCTGGCGGTAATCGCAACGATGCTGCATAAGAAAGCACTTCCGCCACCGTTAAATCCCGGTGCAAAATGTCATCTTGAGGCACATACCCAATTTGGGTGCGATAAATATTAAAGTCCTTTTGCAAATTATCCCCATTGAGATAAACCGCGCCGCTAGCCGTCTCCTCAATCCCTAACAGCGCCTTCAGCAACGTAGATTTCCCAGTTCCACTTCCGCCCACCAAAGCCACAAATTGTCGCGGTTCAATTGCCAGAGAAATGTCATCCAGCCGCCCTTTTATTACCAGATTCTCAGCATCAAGGCGAATTTTATCGCCTTGGTCGAGTATCATCAAATCATCACCGCGCAACACCAGGGTAAACGGCCCAATCCGAATCATGGCACCCGGTTGTAGCACTGCCGAACCTGTCACTTTTTGCCCATTTACAAACACACCATTTTGACTATGATCTTGCAAAATATAGCGCCCCTGAGCATCAGCATCAATGGCGGCGTGGCGACGAGAAACTATCGGCGCATCCAATTGCAAAATGGCATTACCGGAGGGTTCGCGACCTAGTTCCACCGACTGATTTTTTAGGGAGATAGAACGCAGCAGGGGTTGCGTTGCTGTCTGAGAACTGGAAGGATTAAAATATCGCAACTGAATTAAGTTTTGGGGATTCTGTCCAATATGAATTTCAGTGGCGTTTTCCAGGCGATGCCCTTCAGTTGGTGTTATCCGCGTGTGATTGAAAAACAGCCCATTGGTACTGCGCTTGTAACCATCCCCGTCATGGATGCGGTAGTCATCCCCTTCCTTACGTAACACAGCGTGACAACCAGAGATTACTCCCCAGTCATCAGGAAGCACCAAATCGGCCCGTTCAGGGTCGCGGCCCAGGAAATGTTGATTTTCCTTCAGTTCAAAACGTTTGATCTGCCCTTTATTATTTAGAACTATGAAGGGACTTGTGCTGACAACGGTTGGCTTGCCGGGTTTGCGGATCATTTCAAGTAGTTGTTAGTTGTTATTCTTTACTGGTTAGGCTTAAGATATTTATCCATGATATCTGCATTTTTAAGCTGCCACCATAGTTGAAACATCAGAGTGTTTTTGCTTATGAAAATTGAAGAAGTATTATCCTATAGAGGCATTATTCATTTGGACACAGATATTAAGAATGTTATTCCTGTCTTTGTCGGAACCCGTGCGCCATTAAAGGCACTTTTCGACAATCGCGAAGAAGATAGTTAGATAAACTTATGGCGTTTCCCTAGATGAAAAATTGAATATTTCAAATCTTTATACGCCTGAATAAAATTTTTTTCATACTTTAGCCAAATCTTCTTTATATTAAAATTTGAGTAAAATAAAAAAATGCTAACGTTTTCTAATACTCGCACTGATAAATTATTAACGAGCTAAATCATATAATCAAATTCTAAAACAAGGTATAGCAATTTCCCTCCATTTATGAAACTCTCTTTTTTCTCTCCCTCGGCGCCTCTGCGCCTCTGCGGTTCATTAATATCCCTATAAATCGGATTGCCGTATGAACAAGCCTCCGAAACCACGCCATATTTCGGTAATTAATTTACTCAAAAATTGCTTCAAGATCCAAAATTGTAAAGGGTGTAGATAGTGCGTCCAAAACCGCCACCAGGATGGGATGAGATTGACGAAGAGATTGCCGAACTGGAGGCAGAACTTGACCATACTTATCAAGTAATTGAAAATTTACGGTTGCAGAATGTGCAACTAAAAAAACAAATTGATTACTTAAAAAAGCGCGAAAAGCAACAACAGAACAAACTTAAAAGAAAGCGGGTTCCACCGCCAAGTTCGCCCAACCGAAAGCCTAAACCAAGACAAGCTTCAGGTAAAACTCCTAAGAGGCGCGTATCTAAACGCCGGGTTAAACTTTCTTGTCTGCAATTTATCTTACTAGCGATCGCAGTTGCTACAATCTTCACAACTCTAGGATTATTTGTCACTCGCCTAATAATTCAGCGTCCGACAAGGCCATCTGTCGAACCATCCCCAACTGTGCCACAAACGCTGTATTTACCTCCTTCCCCACCGATATTTTCAGACTTACCTCAAGCAGCCTCACAACCAGTTCCCTCGCGTTTACCAGGACGAGAAAATTCCGAAGTTGTCTATAACCTCACGTCCCCACCAAGCTTTCAGCAAAGCGCCAGATTGCAAGAAATTGTTGATGGAATTGTGAGACTTGTTGCTGCTAGGGATTTTCCTAAGAAACCTTTATCTATCACCTTAATAGATGTAAAGCGTAAAGAAATTGCCGGATATAGACAAGATCAATTGCGATATCCTGCCAGCGTGATTAAAATGTTTTGGATGACGGTTGCTTATGCTCAAATAGAAAACAGCATTTGGGAAAATGAGGGTGATTTTAATATATATATATCTAAAATGGTTCAGGATTCTGATAACCAGGCGGCTAGTTTCATTCTTGACAGTATAACCAACACCGAATCTGGTTCAAGAAAATCAGAAGCAGAATTTCAAGTTTGGCTAAATAAACGTCAACAAGTTAACAGATTTTTTCAAGCCGCAGGCTATGAGAACATCAATATCAACCAAAAGACTTATCCCGTTTATTACCTAAAACTTCCAGAACCGAAAGGTATCGATTTGCAGATGCGAGGAGATCCGCAAAATCCTATCCGCAATCAAATAACAACAGACCACGCCGCCAGACTTATTTACGAAATTTGCGCGACTGGAGAGGCTGTTTCACCAGCAGCAAGCGAAAAAATGTGCGGATGGCTAATACGAGATTTGCGTCCGGAAGTTTGGAAAAAACAGTGGCAAGATCCTGGTGATTTTAACCCTATACGAGGTTTTTTTGGCGAGTCTTTAACTAAGGCTGATGTAAAGTTCGCTTCCAAAGCTGGCTGGACTTCCAATTCACGGCAAGAGGTAGCTTTTGTGGTGACGAAAGATGGCGAAACAGCTTATGTTCTGGCTGTTTTTGGTAACGATGACACTTATGCTAATGATGGGAAAATTTTTCCTAGAATTTCTCGTTTAGTTTTTAAACGAATGAGAGCTAGTAATTAACGGTAATGATTTAATCGCGATCGCGTCTTTGAAACTCATCGTGCGTCAGCCTGTCGCGATCGCATACCCACCGTCATAAAACTTTACTTTTCCATACCCGCGATAAGCCCGTCGCCTCTCCGATTGTTTTCACATAGCTGTATGCTCATCTCATAGGTTCAAAAACCGTCATCAGAACAAATACTAGAACTTCATACAATCTTCACGCAATTATTTCTGTGTTAGTACCTATAGAAACCGCTTCAGCTAAGGAAACAAGCTTATTTTGTCAGTATATTTACCTTGCTTGTATAAAAATAAGTGCCTTTTTTTGATGAAGATTCCGTATAACTACTAGAAATTTATAGGTACGCTATGTAGTATTTGATAAATAGACTTGTGTTTATAAAAATTATGTACAACTCTCAAGAAGCATCATCCCTAAGTAAGAGTTTTAACACACAGAGTGAATTTGTTTTCCCAAACCAGATCAAAATTAGCCGCCGAACCCGCCGCTTAGTATTTTCTGGGTTCCTGCTGTTGACGGTTGTAGGTTCTATTTTGGGAATATTGTTAGGAGGGGGGCTGAGTATAGGCATGGCTATACTCGCTTTTATTGTCTTGTGGACAATATTGATTAGTGTTAGTTCAAGTTGATTGTCTGTTGGGCCTGTGCGAATTAGGGAACCCCAATCATCTTTAATATTTGTTGGGTTTTTACTTCAAACGCCACGCACCCCCGTGCGAGGGTGACTTCCATTCCCTACAACTACAACTCTTATTCCGCATTCAAAAATTCTAAATACCCATTGCTGAGTTCCTTCACAGCTAATTCATAAAACTGCTTGCCGTGTTCGGGTGTCGCCAAAGCAGGATTAGAACCCATGCGCCCATCAGGATAACGCACTCGGAAGTCAGCAGCACCATAAATTTTGTATCCAGAATTAACTTCCGCTGCAAGAGGTGCTTGCTTAATCGCTTGTGGATAGACATATTGAGTTACAGCAACTTCACTAGGCGTAGCGTGAGAGCCTTCTTGGTCGCCGTATAATTCTTTTGCCAGTTTGTAGACCGATCCGCACATGAACCAGTTACCTACTTGACACTTTACTAAGTGGGCATTGGGAAGATTTAAGTCCGCTAAATGAGCATAAGTCTCAGCGAAAGCAGCCTTCAGCGTCGCAATATTGCCACCATGACCATTAATAAAGAAAAACTTGGTAAAACCAGCTTTAGCTAAACAAGTAATATATTCTTGAATCACCTGAATCATTGTGCTGGGGCGCAAGCTAATCGTACCGGGAAAAGCTGTGTGGTGCAAAGCCATACCAACATTGATGGTAGGGCCAACAATTGCGCTGATAGATTCTCCCACACCACGAGCGATCGCTTCGGCACAAATCGCATCCGTCCCAATCAACCCAGTAGGCCCGTGTTGCTCTGTCGAACCAATCGGTAAAATAATTCCGGTAGAGCTGACTAAATAAGCTTCTACTTCAGTCCAGGTACTTAAGTGCAGCAGCATATAGGGTAAGGAGTGCTTTCTCTCTCGTCAGGATCGCCAGATGCCTCAATTAATAGCGCATCGACTCTATCCTAGCTAGGTTGTGGAATTGTATACCAGAAGATAAATCCTTAGGGCAGCGATTTTATTGTATGAATGAGGATGGAAATATACTCTCTAGTTTCCCTATTATGCTTTCTCTAGACCTACCGAAGAGTGCTTCTAGTCCAGAACTAGGGCGAACCAGTAAAGTTCTGGTTGTTGAAGATGAGGATCTCATCCGAGAAATGTTAGTTTTGGCTCTAGAAGAAGAAGGCTACGAGGTAGTCACAGCCGCCGACGGACGTAACGCTTTAAACTTTCTTCAGAGTGAATACCCGGCTAGTATAGACTTCCCGTTTGATTTGGTCATTCTCGATTTAATGCTCCCGCAAGTCAATGGGCTGGATTTATGCCGTTTGTTGCGTTATCAAGGCAACCCAGTACCGATTCTGATTCTCAGTGCCAAAGCTAGCGAAACTGACCGCGTTTTAGGCTTAGAAGTAGGAGCCGATGACTACCTAACGAAGCCCTTCAGTATGCGCGAATTGGTGGCGCGGTGTCGTGCCTTGTTGCGCCGCCAACGCCTGGGCAATTTGCCCCAAGCCCCAGTGCTGCAATTTAAGGATGTCACACTTTATCCTCAAGAGTGCCGCGTAGTTGTTCGGGGAGAGGAGGTTAACCTTTCGCCAAAGGAGTTTCGACTGCTGGACTTATTCATGAGTTATCCTCGCCGAGTTTGGTCGCGTGAGCATTTGATCGATCAGGTGTGGGGCCCCGATTTTGTTGGCGATAGTAAAACAGTTGATGTTCATATTCGCTGGTTGCGAGAAAAATTAGAACGCGACCCCAGCCACCCAGAATACATCATTACAATACGCGGCTTTGGCTATCGCTTTGGCTGAAAAAGTGTTGAGTTTTGAGTTTTGAGTTTTGAATAGAAAGTAGGCATTAGCTGATCGTAATTGTCATGATTCAGAGATTTCTGTAATATCTGATACCTAACCGAAATGTATAAGGGAGGGTTAATCGGAAATTAAGCTTTACGATTAAACTAATTGCTTTAATTCAAAATTCAAAACTCATAATTCAAAACTTTTTTATGACCCTTCTGGCATTTTTCCTGGGGCTGGCTTTAGGAATAGGATATTGGCACTGGCGGCAAAACAAGCTCTACCGACAGTTGGAGCAAATTCTGCGGTTGCTGCCCTCAGGAGCAGAGGGGGTGTCCTTACCGCTACTGTCTCTACTGCGGCGAGGAATCTCCCTCTCTAACCAGCATTGTGTTGAGCTAGAAACCCAACTGAAAATCGATCAACAAATTCTGCAAGTTGCCCCTTTGGGATATCTTCAGGTTGATGAAGAAAACCAGCTAATTTGGTGTAACGAGCAAGCGCGGCTATTGTTACAGCTTCACCGATGGGAACCAGGACAGGTGCGCTTGCTGCTGGAGTTAGTACGTTCCTATGAACTCGACCATCTGATTGAGCAAACTCGTCATCAGCAAAAACCTGGTGAGCAAGAGTGGGTTTTTCATCCAGACTGCGCGGATGCGGCGATAATTGCTGAAATGCGTAGTCTCACCTTACGAGCATCCAGTTGGCCTTTACCAAACGGGCAAGTGGGAGTATTTCTGGAAAATCGGCAACCTCTGGTAGAACTTTCCCAAGCACGCGATCGCTGGGTAAGCGATCTCGCCCACGAACTCAGAACCCCCCTCACCTCCATTCGTTTAGTAATCGAAACCTTACAGAAACGCTTGCAGCAAGACAAAGAGCGTCAGTGGGTTGACCGCCTCCTGCCAGAAGTTAATCGGTTGATTAACCTAGTACAGGATTGGCTAGAACTGAGTCAGCTAGAGCAAGACCCCAGCAAACATCTTTCTCTCAAATCAGTAGAACTGCAAAGCTTAATTCATTCTGCCTGGGAAACCCTAGAGCCATTAGCGCGAAAAAAGCAACTGAGCCTGAAATATTTTGGCCCCCATACCCTTTACCTAAAAGCCGACTCTTCCCGCCTCACCCAAGTTTTTCTCAACTTACTCGACAACAGCATTAAATACAGCCCCGACCAAGGCACCATCCACATTGAAGTAAATCTCCTTCCGACAGAGGATGCCCCCCACTCAGTGCAAATTAATATAATTGACTTTGGCACCGGCTTCCCAGAGTCCGATTTGCCCCATATTTTTGAGCGACTTTATCAAGGAGATCCCTCTAGGCGGCGACACCACGAGTTGTCTGGAACTTCGGAAGATTTGCCAGCGCGGGTAACGACTGGCAGCGGTTTAGGTTTAGCGATCGTGCGTCAAATCATCTTGGCGCATGGCGGTTTGGTCAAAGCCAGAAATCATTCAGAAACAGGCGGCGCATGGTTACACATAGAATTGCCTTTGTCTTAATCCCCGATTGCCATTCCAAGTTAGCCACTTCCACTCAGGAAATAAGCCTTAAATTCCTAGCACAGTCAAATCATTTCTGTATTAAATGTAGTTTTTGATACTTGTACTTAAAATTTACATCTATCTTTAGATAGTATTTATTAAAGTCTATAGACATACAGCCAAATTAAAAAATTTCAGCCATTGTAATGTAGAGATAACTGTCCTTTTTTCCTCACTAGCAGCTGTGGTAAATCTTTCCTCTAAACACGGCAATTCAGAACGTATCCAATTCGAGCGAAAAACCAGGAGCTTAGCAAGAGATGTTTTGCGGATGGGAGCCTTAGTAGAAAACTCCTTTCGTCTGGCGCACCAAGCTTTATTTTCTCGCAACCTGGAGGCTGCAAGGGAAATTCCCTTGCTAGATAAAGAAATTGACCGCTTTTATCGCCAAATCGAACTAGATTGTTCTACTCTCATGACTTTGGAATCCCCAGTAGCACAGGATTTGCGCCAGCTAAGTGCCTATATGCAACTGGTGCGAGACTTGGAACGAATTGGTGATTATGCCAAAGACTTAGGAGAGATTGCCGTTAAACTCTTTCCTTATCCGCCTCATTCTTGTCTGCCTGAGATTGAAGCTATGGCTCATCATGCCCAAGCCATGTTAGCGTCGAGTTTAGTGGCACTGGCAGATTTGGATGCCGCCGCGGGGAAGGCTATCAAGCAGCAGGACGATGCCGTTGATACCGCCTACGAAACCGTTTATCAGACCTTAGCCTTTCAGCGGGATATCAAAGGGGTGATTGAGCCAATTCTGCTAATGGTGTTGGTGATTCGTCACCTAGAACGGATGGCAGATCATGCTACTAATATTGGGCAACGAGTGGCATATATTGTTACTGGTACTCGCTCTTAAAGTTGTTTGTCTGAGGTGCCTTGGTTTGCAGCCGGACGCGGAGCTTCCTCTTCTTCATTCCCAGTCCGCAGCCTGGGAATGAGAATGAGTCATGGCTTAACCTGAAGATTACCAGATGCTAACTTACTACTAAACTTGCCCATATAAAATGTGGTGTCAATATTGAAGACGCATCATATTAGTCCTAAGATAGTTGCCGTAACCCACACATTCAGTTAATGAAGCTCAGGCGCAGAGATTTCTTGCTTTTCTTGGGAGGGAGTGTCGGTGTCGTCACCTTGGGGTCTCTCAAATCTTGTGGAAAAAATTTCCCGTTTTTAGCAGAATTTAACCAAGGAGTAAAGAAACTAGGTTTCAAACCAGTTAAGGGAACAATGCCCTTGGCAACTGACAACCTAGAATTAACCAAGCAAATCGCAGATTACACGACGTATGAAGTGGTAGATGACTTGGTGTTGCCGGAAGGCTTTACTTATGATGTTGTTGCTGCTTGGGGCGACAAAGTAGGGGATTCTCGCTTTGGCTATAATAACGACTATTTATCTTTCGTCGAGACGGGCAAAGATGAAGGGTATCTCACTGTCAATTTTGAGTACATTAGTGCGATTCCCTGGTTAGAAACATATCAGCAGGTAATTGGTAAGCCTCTACCTTTGTCCCAGGTACAAGCGGCGCTTCAAGAAGCTGGGAAGGATGGAATTAATGCTTATGCTTTGCCAGATAATAACCCGACAAAGGCACAAATCAGAGAGATTGTCAAGGAAGCTCTGATAGACCAGGGAATGGGTGTAATTTCCATTCGCAAAGATGCTAACGGGAAATGGGTGCGGACAAATTCCCCATCTGACCGACGGATTAGTGGGATTTCTGGTTTAGAAGATGGTCGGTATCTGAAAGCCACCGGGCCTGCTGCGGCTGTGTTTCGCAAAAAGCAGGGGATGGGCTATGTAGATGGATTAGGCGATCGCATAATTGGCACCTTTGGCAACTGTGCTGGCGGAACAACGCCTTGGGGTACGGTGCTGAGTGGGGAAGAAAATTTTCAGGTGCAGGTGCCGGAACCAGTGTATGCCGATGGTACAGCTTTCGCCCCCAAAGAGCGCACCGTGACTATTGACGACGAGGAAGTGTCTGGTCAGGGTAATGTATTCGGATTAGCTGGGAACAAATATGGCTGGATTGTGGAAGTAGATCCAGCAAATCCCAAAGATTACGGTACTAAACACACTTGGTTAGGACGCTATCGCCATGAAGCGGTGGGGGTGCGAGTTGAGACTCTTAAACCACTGGCATTTTATTCAGGATGCGATCGCCGTGGCGGACATATCTACAAATTCGTCAGCCAAGACGTTGTTAACAATCCCCAAGACAAAGCCAATTCCCAGCTACTAAAACAGGGAATGCTTTACGCCGCTAAATTTAACCCAGACGGTTCAGGGCGTTGGATTCCCCTTTCCCCAAACACCCCCATCGATCCAGATTTGCCTAGCAACATCGCTGGGGAGATGATTCCCTTACCCCAAAGAAACGGGGGAGACAAGAGGCAAACAGAGGGAGAAACTGATAAGACTAAGTCCCCAGTCCCCAGTCCCCAGCCCCCAGCCCCCAGCCCCTCTGCTGGCTACTTCAAAGCTGATAAAGATGAACTCAGCATCAGTTTCAAACAGCAGTTCAAGACGCTAAATGACCTCTACACTGGCAACCCAGAAGAGAAACAAGGGGCAATTCTAATTGATGCCCATTATGCCGCCAATGCTGTTGGGGCAACCTGTACCGCCCGCCCAGAAGACACAGAAATTGCGCCAGATGGTTCGCTTTACATCTCCTTTACCTCCGGTTCCCCCGGCGGCGACGGCGGGCCAGACAAGCGCATCTTCAAGGGGCCAAAGGGAGAAATACCTTATGAGTATGGCTGGGTTATGCACCTAATTGAAGATGGCAACGAGCCAGGGGCGAAAAGCTTCCGCTGGCAGATGTTAGCCACAGGAGGCGAACCTGCTCTTGGAGGAATGGGTTTTTCCAATCCAGACAACCTCTTGATTGCTCCAGACGGTAATGTTTGGATGGTTACAGATATGTCCACCTCCCAACACAACAAAGCCGTTCTCAGCCGCGCCGATGCTGAGGGTAAGCCGCTTGAAGAAACTAACTTACAAGGGCTATTTGGCAACAACTCCATCTGGTTTATTCCCACAACTGGAGAGAATGCAGGTAAGGCGTACTTGTTCGGTATGGGGCCAATGGAGTGCGAAACAACTGGGCCATTTTTTACCCGCGACCAGCAGACATTGTTCCTCGCGGTGCAACACCCAGGCGAAGCCAATGGCATTCGCAAAAACCAGGCTACAGAAACTCGTCAATTTGCCATGAAAACTGTAGATGGTCAAGATTTCATCCAAAATCGGGCAGTGCCAATAGGCTCTAACTGGCCTGGGAAAAATGCCAATGACCCGCCCAAGCCTGCGGTGGTTGCCATTCGTCGGTCGGATTCTCAACCGATTACCTCAGTATGAGCCGACTTAATAATTACTAGGAGCAACCGTAAAATGGGGGATAGGGAGGAGGTGAACAGTGTAATCCTGAAAACAGACGTGTAACAAGTTTGGTGGTAAGGTAAAATTTTGTGAAACGTTCTCAGAAGTGTTCCATTAAATCCGGAACGTTCTCGGTGAGTCCAGTTAGGTGTGAGGAAGAACTAATGTTTAATTTTGTCTGGAATGCTCTAAAACTGGGGCCAGCCTTATTGGGTGCATCTTTATTAATTGCAACTAGCACCCTCGCCGCCCAGAAACCTGCCGCCGAAAACGCGATCGCTCCAATGGCACCAGCTGCCGAGAGTGAAGCAGCTGATACACAAGAAACGATTGTTCAGTCGAGCGAAGCGGCTCAGGAACAGTTAAAGGAAATTGCGATCGCGCCTGTTGCCCAAGAAACTCAGCAGCCCCAAATTGAGCAACTAGCTGCCCAACAAAATATCAATATTGCTCCGGTAGCTGAGACACCAGTAGCCGAAAACGCAAGTCCAGCGCCAGTTGTGGCAGAAAGCACAACCGTGGCACAAACACCCGTAAATAGCGCTCCAGCAGCTCAAAACACAGAAGTTTTAGAACAAATCAACCGCTACAACGGTGAAACTGGTTCCTCTGATTCGATGGATCAAGTAACCAACATTTCCCAGTTGCGGGACGTGCAACCGACTGACTGGGCTTATGAAGCACTGCGAAGCCTAGTTGAGCGTTACGGTTGTATTGCAGGTTATCCCGATGGCACCTATCGTGGCAATCGCGCTCTTTCGCGGTTTGAATTTGCCGCCGGATTAAACGCTTGTTTGCTGCAAATTGAAAAATTGATTGCCGCTTCCACCGCAGATTTCGTTACCAAAGAAGATTTGGCAACACTTCAGCGGTTGATTGATGAATTTGGGGCAGAACTGGCAACCCTGCGGACGCGGGTAGACAACCTGGAAGCTCGCACCAACTTCCTAGAAGAAAATCAGTTTTCTACCACTACCAAACTGGCTGGTGAAGTTATCTTCGCAATTGCTGATGCCTTTGGCGAAGACAGAGCTGTAGCTTCTGGTCAGCCTGATTCAGATCAGGATATAGAAGCAAATACCATTTTAGCCAACCGGGTACGTCTGAACTTTGACACCAGCTTCACGGGACGCGATCGCTTGAGAACTCGCTTGGAAGCTGCCAACATCCCCTCGTTTGGTTCGGCTCTAACTGGCACCAACATGACTCGCTTGGGATTTGAGGGAACAGGCCCGCTCAATAATGAAAACAACGACGTTGCCGTTGACGAACTTTACTATCGCTTCCCCGTCGGTCAAAGACTAACTGTTCAACTTGATGCCGTCAGGGGTGAGTTCAACGACACGGTTATCCCCACCGTCAACCCCTACTTTGAAAGCAGCGGCAGTGGCTCCATCTCCCGCTTCGGTCGTTTCAACCCCATCTATCGGTCTGGGAACCCAACTGGCGCAGGTGGCGGCGGTGGCGCATCCTTCAACTACAGCATTAGCAAAGCCTTGTCCTTGTCTGGGGGTTACTTTGCCCGACGTTCCAACGACCCAGGCGAAGGTCGCGGTCTATTTGACGGTACATATGCTGCTCTGGGTCAGTTGACCTTCCAGCCTAGTGAGGCCTTCTCCTTAGGTCTAACTTATGTCCACGGCTACTATTCTGGCAGTAATAACGATGTCAGCGTCTCAGCAGGTACAGGCAGTAGCTTTGCTAATACGCCTTTTGGTGGTGGAGTTGCTACTACATCCAATTCCTACGGTGTGGAAGCCAACCTGCGCCTCAGTCCTCGCTTCTCCCTGGGCGGTTGGGTAGGTTATACCAACGCCGTTGCTGAAACCAGTCCCGCAGGCCCGGCAACGCGAGGATCTAATGCAGACATTTTTAACGCTGCTGTGAACGTGGCTTTCCCAGACTTGGGTAAACGAGGCAACCTGCTGGGTTTTGTCTTCGGTATACCACCTAAAGTTACCGATAACGAGGTGACTGGTCGTGAAGATAACGATACCTCTTACCATCTAGAAGGTTTCTATCGCTTGCGGGTGACTCCTAACATCGCTATCACCCCTGGTCTGATCGTGATTCTGAATCCAGAACACAACGATAACAACGATTCCATCTACGTAGGAACGATTCGGACAACCTTCACGTTCTAAAAAAAGAAAAAAGGCAAAAAAAGAATTTTTCATTTTTGCCTTTTTTCTTTTAGATGATTGCCTCTCATTGATTGGTATCAACTTTTCTCGTTTCCAGTTTCGGCTGGGAACGAGAAATCAGAGATTGACTGAGATTAGGAAGTTTATGAGGTTACTTTAAACTTCTCAATCCGCTTGGCTAAAGCCTTCTAATCATCCCCATCCTGATTGCTTAACCTTGATATTACCAATAATTTACCTTTGCATAACCTTGCACAACTAGCATGGGATGGAAAATGGGAGCATCAAGAGTTTTGTAAATACATAACTCTTGTGGGGTGTGGGATCGGCTTTCATCCGCTACTGGTGCGTCGGTGGTACACCAGAGGTTATCACCACCTTTTTTAGATGCACTCGAAAAATTTTGGCAATCATTCAGCGTCAGCTTTTACCAAAACTCAAAGATTAGTATGTTTTCTTCAATGCGTTCAACACGAAAGGCTTTTGTATTTTCTGCGATCGCCCTCTCCATGAGTTTGAGTGGTTGTCCTTCAAACAACCCACCAGCTTCCCCGCCAGCAGCAACTGGTGGTAGCCCTGCTCCTGTCGCCAACGCTGGTGGGGGCGGCGGTGGCAATGCCAGCCTCACTGGTGCTGGTGCTAGTTTCCCCGCTCCTTTATATCAGCGGTGGTTTTCTGAGTACAACAAGCAAAATCCCAACGTCCAAGTCAGCTATCAATCCGTTGGCAGTGGCGCTGGGGTAGAACAGTTCACCCAGGGAACTGTGGACTTTGGAGCCAGCGATACAGGCATGAAGCAAGAGGAAATCGCCAAGGTTGCCAAAGGTGCTGTACTGTTACCTATGACAGCTGGAAGCATTGTCTTAGCATACAATCTTCCTGATGTCAAAGGGCTGAAGCTACCACGCGCAGTTTACACCGATATTTTCTTGGGCAAAATTAAGACTTGGAATGACCCCAGAATTGCCCAAGCCAATCCTGGATTGACATTACCAGACAGACCAATTACGGTTATACATCGCTCTGATGGTAGTGGCACCACCGCCGTCTTCACAAACCACCTGAGTGCAATTAGTCCAGATTGGAAAGGCGGTCCCGGCGCAGGTAAAACTGTCAACTGGCCTGTGGGAGTTGGTGCTAAAGGTAACGAAGGTGTCACCGCCCAGCTGCTACAAAGCGAAGGCGCAATCGGGTACGTTGAGTACGGCTATGCCAAGCAACAAAATATACCTGTAGCAGCTTTGGAAAATAAAGCAGGCAAGTTTATTGATCCCAGTGGCGAAGCTGCTGCCAACACTCTAGCCGCAGCAACTCTACCAGCAGACTTGCAGGTTTCCATCACCGATCCAGAAGGGGACAATTCTTACCCAATTGTTACCTATACCTGGATCATGGCTTACAAAACCTATGAAGACCCCCAAAAGGCACAAGCCTTAAAGAACGTTCTCAACTGGAGCTTAACTGAGGGGCAAAAATACAGCGAGGAACTGGGATACGTGCCTCTTCCCGCGCCAGTCGTCCAGAAGGTTCAAGCAGCGGTTAATAGCATTCAACCGTAAAAAGGCTCTCGTTAGCTCCCCCCAATCCAAAAGTAAATTGGGGGCTAATTTCCAAATCAAAAAGGGGAGTTGGGGCGATCAAGTCTTAAGCGAAAAGTATTGATATGCCGCTACTGCCCTTAAAAGGCAGAAGGTAAAAATGAGGAATTCTTCAATTTTACCTTCTGCCTTTTTCTTTCTAAATGCCCACCCTACTTAAGTTGGGATTAGCTATAGACAAACAACCGGGCATTAAGATAAACTAGGAGGCTGTGAGTTTTTTACAAAACCAATGAATGCTCAGGAAATAATTCGCTCAATTGAAGCGGAGCAACTGAAAAAGCAGCTACCCATAATTTATGTGGGAGACACTGTTAAGGTTGGGGTAATTATCCAAGAAGGCGGCAAAGAACGGACGCAGCCATACGAAGGTGTTGTTATCGCTAAAGGCGGTAGCAGCATAAACTCCACAATTACCGTGCGGAGAGTATTCCAAGGGGTAGGCGTTGAGCGAGTGTTTTTGCTTCATTCTCCCAGAATAGAAAACATCAAAATTATTCGCCGTGGTAAGGTGCGTCGTGCTAAACTGTATTACCTACGCGATCGCATTGGTAAAGCCACTAGGGTTAAACAACGGTTTGACCGCAACTCGTAGTTGAAATTGGAAAGGTTATTTCCGATTGATGCCACAAGAGGTTAAACTGGAAACTAGAGAAGTTTAGGCGATCGCTCTGGCTTCCACCTGTGCGCTCTTAGTTCAGTTGGTAGAACGCAGGTCTCCAAAACCTGATGTCGGGGGTTCAAGTCCTCCAGGGCGCGCTCTCAGCACAAATCAGGACTGAGGACTGAGTAAAAAAGTGAAAAACTCAAGACCTTAGTTACAAAGCTCTGCCCGAAGGGATCTTTAGGGTTGGATAGCCAGCCTCAAAGATATAAACTTTCGGGTAGACTTATGTTGTGTGGGTAGTCATTCTCGTTTCAAGTTGAAACATTGAAAGGTTATAACAACATTTCAACCGTTAAAACGTTCAAACGCCAAGGGACAACCTACATCTGAATTCACGGGAGAGATAGTGTGGCAAAGAAAAACGAACCAGAAAGCACAGAAAAAAATCCTGGGTTTAACGTATCGAACTTTGTTCAAGAAACAAAAGAAGAACTGAACAAAGTTGTCTGGCCCAGTCGGCAGCAGTTGATCAGCGAATCTGCGGCTGTGCTGCTAATGGTGACTCTTTCGGCAACTATGATTTATCTTTTCGACGGTTTGTTTGCATGGGCAGCAAAGCAGGTGTTCGGATGAGTTATGCAGCGGACGACGATACACAAGATTTCGAGCAACGAGAAGAAAGCTCCAATGCGGCTGTAAAGTCTAGATGGTATGCTGTTCAGGTCGCCTCTGGATGTGAAAAGCGCGTCAAGACAAACCTGGAACAGCGCATTCAAACCCTGGATGTCGCAGAGCGAATTTTACAGGTAGAGATACCTCAAACCCCTACCGTAAAAACGCTCAAAGATGGCAGTCGCAAAACCTCGGAAGAAAAAGTTTTTCCAGGTTATGTTCTAGTCCGGATGCGGCTAGTTCCCGGACAAGAGGGTGAACTGGAGATGGACGACGAAGCTTGGCAGGTCGTCAAAAATACTCCAAACGTAATCAACTTTGTCGGGGCAGAACAAAAACGCCGCTACGGAAGAGGGCGCGGACACGTAAAACCGTTGCCGCTGAGTTTCTCGGAAGTGGAACGGATCTTTAAACAAACCACCGAACAGGCACCAGTAGTCAAAACTTATCTGGCTAATGGAGATAAAATTATCGTCCTTTCTGGCGCGTTTAAAGATTTTGAAGGCGAGGTAATTGAAGTCAGCCCAGAACGGAGCAAGCTGAAGGCGTTACTATCGATTTTTGGACGCAATACGCCAGTAGAATTGGAGTTTAATCAGGTTCAGAAACAAGGCTAAACAGTCAAGATGGCAAAGAAAGTTGTTGCGGTCATAAAACTAGCTCTAAATGCTGGGAAAGCTAACCCCGCCCCTCCGGTGGGGCCTGCTCTAGGTCAGCACGGTGTAAACATCATGGCGTTTTGCAAAGAGTACAACGCCAAAACATCTGACCAAGCGGGAATGGTGATTCCAGCAGAAATTTCAGTCTATGAAGACCGCAGTTTTACGTTTATTCTCAAGACACCACCAGCATCAGTTTTGATTCGCAAGGCAGCTGGCATTGAGCGCGGCTCTAACGAACCAAATCGGAAAAAAGTGGGGTCAATTACACGGGGGCAACTGCAAGAAATTGCCCAAACCAAACTACCTGACATCAATGCCAACGACATTGATGCGGCAATGAAAATTGTCGAAGGAACGGCTCGAAATATGGGCGTGACAATTTCGGATTAGTCACTGAACGTTAAAACGTTGTCAAGTTGTAAGGTTGTAAGGTTGTAAAAACTTGACAATTTTAAAACGTTAAAACGCCGAAGGACAACGGACAAACAACACTTTATCGGGGGAGAGGCGACACCTCGTTAGTGACCCCAGGAGAGAAATATGACAAAGAAACTATCTCGCAGACTTCAAGAACTGCAAAAGAAAGTTGAAGATCGAGTCTACCAACCGATAGATGCTCTAAACCTCTTAAAAGAGACAGCAACAGCAAAATTTTCCGAATCAGCTGAGGCACATATCCGGTTAGGAATTGACCCCAAGTATACCGACCAACAACTGCGAACCACGGTGGCTCTGCCTAAAGGAACTGGACAGACAATTCGAGTCGCTGTAATCGCTCGTGGGGAGAAGGTACAAGAAGCAAGCGCTAACGGTGCGGATATCGCCGGGTCTGAAGAGCTGATCGATGAAATCCAAAAAGGTATGATGGATTTCGACCTGCTGCTGGCAACCCCGGATATGATGCCACAGGTAGCAAAACTGGGACGTATGCTAGGCCCACGGGGTTTGATGCCTAACCCCAAAGGGGGGACGGTGACATTTGATTTGGCGGGTGCGATCGCAGAGTTTAAAGCTGGTAAGCTAGAATTCAGAGCAGACCGCACTGGCATCGTTCACGTTATGTTTGGCAAAGCTGCCTTCCCAACCGACGACTTGCTGGTGAATCTGAAAGCATTGCAGGAAACGATTGACCGCAACCGTCCAACCGGAGCCAAAGGTCGCTACTGGCGCACGATGTACGTATCGGCGACAATGGGGCCATCAATTCAACTTGACATCAACGCTCTGCGCGATTTTAAGTTCGGTGATGCTGCCTAAAATTTAGATTTCCTAGGGTGGGCTTCTTCCCAGCCTAGGAAAGGAAGGATACAAGGAGAAAAATTTCAAGATTTAAGCCCAATAAACTGAATAAGTACGCGCCGGAGACAGCAGGAGCGATCATATGCTTAATTTCCTGCTTAGGTTTGCGCCTTTATCGCATCAAGTATCAATCTTCTAGCCGCAAGTAGCATGGCAGAAGAGATATTAAGGATGCGATCGCTCCTACCCCGGCTTTACCACTGGGGTTTTTTATTGGGCTTTTGAAAGTTTGGCATTCTGCACTTAGTAAGGAGGTGAAACATAGATGGGTAGATCGCCAGAAAATAAGCGCGAGATTGTCGCTGATCTCAAAGAAACTTTGGATCAGTCCAATTTGGCACTTGTGATTAACTACCAAGGGCTAACCGTTGCTGATATTACTGACTTGCGGCGGCGACTGCGCCCAAGTGGCTCAGTGTGCAAGGTGGCGAAAAACACCTTCATGCGAATTGCCGTGGACGGTAACGACGCCTGGCAACCAATGACGGAATTGCTCACTGGGTCTTCCGCCTTCCTGCTAGTAAAAGACGACTTGAGCGGCGCTATCAAAGCTTATCAAGACTTCCAAAAAGCCACCAAGAAGACAGAACTTCGCGGCGGTGTCATGGAAGGTCGCTCTCTTAGTGAAGCTGATGTCAAGGCACTTGGTGACTTGCCCTCGAAGGAACAACTCATGGCGCAAATTGCTGGGGCGATCAATTCGTTGACAGCCAAGATTGCCATCGGTATCAACGAGGTTCCCGCTTCGCTGGCACGAGGTTTACAAGCGGTGTCCGACAAGCAAGAAGGTGGCAGCGCCGAGGGCGATGCTGCTGCTATAGATGCCTGATGACTAAAGTCAAGGGCGAAGGAAGTCCGCGCAGGCGGACTTCAAAACAATCAATTTTACTGGAGTTTATTCATGTCTGCTACAACCGATCAAATTCTCGACCAACTCAAATCACTGAGTCTACTGGAAGCTGCTGAACTCGTTAAGCAGATTGAAGAAGCCTTTGGCGTGAGTGCTGCTGCACCCGCTGGCGGCATGATGATGATGGCTGCTCCTGGTGCTGGTGGTGGTGCTGCTGCGGAACCAGTGGAAGAGCAAACTGCATTTGACGTGATTCTGGATGATGTTCCAGCTGATAAGAAGATTGCCATCCTCAAGGTGGTGCGGACTATCACTGGTCTGGGTCTGAAGGAAGCTAAGGATTTGGTGGAATCCACTCCTAAGCCAGTTAAGGAAGGCGCTGCCAAGGAAGAAGCTGCTGATATCAAGAAGCAGTTGGAAGAAGCTGGCGCGAAGGCTACTGTTAAGTAAGATTTGCGTTCCACCCCATAAGCGCCGACGACTAAAGGATACTATTGACGACTTCCGGATAAGATTTCTCTCCTAATAGGGGAGGTTCCGGTTTCCGCAACCCTTGTAAGGATTGCGGGACTAAGGTTAGGTTCTTGCGCCAACAGCATCCTGAAGTCAAGGGCGAACAAAAGAAGTCTTGCGTTGTGCGAGATTAATGACTCTCAAAGCCTGCAAAAGCAGGCTTTGTTTGTGTAACCCCAAATAGCTGTAGTTTAGGCAGATTTGGGACTTTGAGCTTCTAAATGACCGTATTGCACGGTATTTAACTATTGATCGAATATTTCATCATAATCTTGATATTGGTACTTTCTCCGGCAACAATTAACAGCGCTTCTCTATATTTGGCGGGGGCTGTGCCGACAAAGGGGTTATTAGAAAATCCAAATCCTTCTGCGGGAATACCTAAACTGTCTCGGTTTAGTTTTTTGTCTCCGTTCTGGTCGTGGTATACCGAGACAGCATAGCTGCCATATTTCAAGCCTCCTAACGTTACGGTAAGAGGACGTTTTGTTATTGGAAAACACTGTTTTTTAACAGCTTTTTCCGAATCGCTGGGAAATCCTCTGCTACCAGAAAAAATATTGAGACAAACTTCGCCTTGTTGATTTCGTAAGCCTTCGATTTCAATATTAATCTTACCTGTGTTCTGGGCGATCGCGTTCTGAGTCAGGGCGATGCAGCCTAAAACGGAAAGTACAAGGCCGCCAATCTTTATTTGATTTTTCATAACACTCCTCTAGTCATTAGTTAATCGCTAATTGAATCATGGCTTTTGAAGAATTAGCCATAATTCAACTAACACCTATCAATCTTCATCTTCTTCCAGCATTTCTTCATCAGCATGATGTTGAGGCGGAATTGCGGCAATGATAGCATCTATCACTTTTGCCACCGGAATAATTTCTAAACCGAGTTCTGGGAACTTTTGCCCTTTGGGAACAATGGCTTTTTTAAAGCCCAATTTAGCTGCTTCTTTCAGCCGTAGTTCCATTTGGGAAACTGCTCGAACTTGTCCGCCTAAGCCGACTTCACCGATTAAAACGGTGCTGGGATCGACAATGCGATCGCGAAAAGAAGCTACCACAGCGATCGCCATTCCTAAATCTACCGCAGGTTCTTCTACATTCAGTCCTCCGGCAGATGCAACATAAGCATCTAACTTAGATAAAGGTATGCCGACTCGTTTTTCCAAGACTGCCAAAATTTGCAGCAGTCGGTTATAGTCAACGCCAGTCGTAGAGCGTCGGGGAGAACTGTAGCTAGTGGGACTCACTAAGGCTTGCAGTTCTACCACAATCGGGCGAGTTCCTTCGCAGGCGACTACCAAGGCTGTACCGGGAACCACTTCGTCGCGGTTGCCTAAAAATAGCTCTGAGGGGTTAGAAACTTCTCGCAGTCCCCGGTCGATCATTTCAAAAACGCCGATTTCGTGAGTTGCACCAAAGCGGTTTTTTACTGAACGCAGGAGTCGGTGAGAAGCAAAGCGATCGCCTTCAAAATACAGTACCGTGTCTACCAAGTGTTCCAAAACTTTCGGCCCTGCGATCGCACCCTCCTTCGTTACGTGTCCCACAATCAACAGCGTGATATTCTCGCCTTTTGCCACCTTCATCAGCGCCGCAGTACATTCTCGCACCTGAGCCACCGAACCAGCCGCAGAAGTCAGAGACGGTAAGTAAATCGTCTGAACGCTATCAATCACCGCCACATTCGGTCTTAAAGCTTCCAACTCCCTAATAATCTCTTCTAAATCGGTTTCCGCCAGCACATATAAGTCCGCAGCCGCACCAGCGATGGATTTCACAGGAGCCTCTACAGATACAGCAGGCTCCACCTCGACAGATGCGCCGCCATTTTCTTCCTCATCCGGATTGGTGTTTGCGACACCCAAGCGAGAAGCCCGCAGCTTCACCTGTTGTCCCGACTCTTCCCCACAGACATAGAGAATGCGATACCTCTGCGCCAGCTGATTCGCCGTTTGCAGTAGCAGCGTTGATTTACCAATCCCAGGATCGCCACCAATCAACACTAAAGAGCCGGGAACAATTCCCCCCCCCAGTACGCGATCTAATTCGTCATACCCAGAACTCCATCGCTCCTGATGGTTGTCGGTAATTTGCGCGAATGTCAGAGATGCTCTGGCCTGGGGGATTTTGGCGGCTGATTTGCCGTTGCGCTGCGAACTCTGCAAACCCCGACTGGGATGGGAAGCAGACTGTGGCAAGAACTGTTCTTCTAGAGAGTTGTAGGTGCCGCAGGAGGGACACCTGCCAAACCATTGTGAAGCTTCTGCCCCACATTCGTTGCAGACATAGTTGGTTTTAGGCTTTGCCATTTTTAGGAACTATAGGCTACAGCTAGGAGCCAGGAAATAAAGTTGGTAGAGACTCAAATTTTGCCTCTGCCCAAAGTCTAACGTCCAAACTCAAATATTTATTGTTAAAGAATCTTAATATTGTATAAATATTAAGAAAGTATAAAAAGCTGTAACAGTGGGAATTTCAGGCGTTACAAACTGACTAAATTGAATGATATCTTAATGTAATAGCACTCAAATTTACGATTAGAAATCGGACTTAAGGAAGGAGCGTTCACGAGCTTGGAAAGCCATAAAGAAAAAATCCTGGTAGTTGACGACGAAGCCAGCATCCGCCGCATTCTGGAAACACGCCTTTCCATGATTGGCTACGATGTCGTGACTGCTGCCGATGGAGAGGAAGCACTGGATACCTTTCGCAATGCCGAGCCTGACTTGGTAGTTTTGGACGTGATGATGCCAAAGCTTGATGGCTATGGCGTTTGTCAGGAATTGCGGAAGGAATCGGATGTGCCAATTATTATGCTAACTGCTCTAGGTGATGTTGCTGACCGCATCACCGGATTGGAGCTGGGAGCAGATGACTACGTTGTGAAGCCCTTTTCGCCAAAAGAGCTGGAAGCACGTATCCGTTCGGTGTTGCGACGAGTGGATAAAACTGGGGCAACGGGGATTCCCAGTTCTGGTGTCATCCATGTGGGAAATATCAAAATTGACACCAATAAGCGACAAGTTTACAAGGGCGATGAGCGAATTCGGCTTACTGGGATGGAGTTCAGCCTACTGGAATTGTTAGTCAGCCGTTCTGGAGAGCCTTTTTCCCGTTCTGAGATTTTGCAGGAGGTTTGGGGTTATACGCCAGAACGCCACGTAGATACTCGCGTGGTAGATGTACATATCTCGCGGTTGAGAGCTAAGTTGGAAGATGACCCCAGTAATCCGGAGTTGATTCTGACGGCACGAGGCACTGGCTATCTGTTCCAGCGAATCATTGAGCCAGATGAACTGTGAATTTGAAAAGTTGGAAAGTTGAAACTTGAAAGTTATTCAAACTTTTAACGTTTCAATTAACCTTCAACCCTTAAGCAAGTATGGCTAAACCAGATCAAAATCAGGTTTTGCGGCAGCTGCCCATTGTTGTCGGTGGGTTGGCGAGTGTGCTGCTGCTGATTAACCGTTTGTTGACACCCCAGCTAACCCAATCCCAAGCTCGTTCTGATGCGCTGGGTGTGATTATTAGTGCGTTGCTGATTTTGACGGGTTTATTATGGCAGCAGGTGCAGCCGCGATCGCCTGATGTTGTTGAACTGATCGGCAAGGAGGGGTTTGAACTAGCGCCAGACTTGCCGGAAGCAGTGAAAACAGAGTTGGCTTGGGCTTCGCATCTGTTGCTGACCAATACGGTGACGCGATCGCTTGTCGTTTGGTACAAAGGACAAGTGCTATTGCGTCGGGGTATCTTGGGTGTCAACCCGGAAGTAAAACCGGGAGCGATTTTGCAGCGAGTGCTGGAAAAACAAAAGCCAGTTTATCTAGTGTCGCTAAAGATATACCCTGGACAGATTGAATTTGACTATCTTCCAGAGAATACTCAAGGTGTAATCTGCCAGCCTATAGGCGATCGCGGTGTGCTGATTTTAGGTGCTAATGCTCCTCGCAGTTACACCAAGCAAGATGAAAACTGGATAGCTGGGATTGCCGAAAAATTAGATTTCACTCTCAGCTCTCATTTAGATAATGCTTATAAAGTCCCCAGCGAATAGAACTCGCGGCTATACCAGGCATCTTTATAAACACCTTCTTAAAAAATGTCGCAACCCCTGGAATTAAAATGTCCCTACCACTTCTCTATTGGCTACTTGTTGCTGTCATGGTTGTTGGCATTATCGGCGCAGTGGTTCCCGGCATTCCCGGAACCAGCTTGATTTTAATTGCCATTTTAATCTGGGGAGCCATTCAAGGTTTTAGTACTGTGGCTGTACCGCTGGGCGTTACTATCGTGGTATTAATCCTGGGCATTGGCATTGATTTCTTCGCTAGCTATTTGGGGGCGCAACGAGCTGGCGCTAGCAAGTGGGGGCAAATTGGTGCCATTGTCGGCTTGGTGGTAGGCTTTTTGGGATTATTGCCCGCTTTCCTGGTTGCGGGGCCATTGGTGGGGATTCTGGTTGGGCCATTACTGGGGGCGATTATTGGGGAATTTCTCTATCGCCGCGACTTGGAACTGGAGCCTAGATTTAAGCTATCGCTGAAAGCTGGTGTAGGCATTGTAGTCGGTTCCCTAATTGGGAATGTGATTCAGGGATTGTTAGCGATCGCCACAGTTGTCGTTTTCCTCTTCACAACTTGGCCTTTTGGTGCTGGAGCATAATAAATTTAGTAATCTATGTCTTTAGGGCAATCTTAATAGTTTTCCCAGATTTTGCGCTGCATCGCCACCGTAAAAGACGTTATACTATTACGGTTATTTATGCATAATTGGTTACTGAATGCAGTCAAAAGTCACTTTCTCAAAAGCAGTTGGATTCAGAAAAGAACTCAATCGAAGAGTTGAAGCTTATTTTGAATCGGAAAGTATTAAACAGCGAGATAATTTCGCCATGTATTTCAAAGGCGTAATTTGCTTAACATGGATGATTTCCACTTGGGCATTTATTATCTTCGTACCTAGCGATTCATGGATTAAACTCCTTGGATGTGTAGTTCTTGGAATTTCAATGGCTGCAATCGCCTTTAATATTGGGCATGATGCTAATCACGGTGGTTACTCGAATAACCAAAATGTTAATAAGATACTCAGTTTAGCTACCGATTTATTAGGAGTCTCCAGTTATTTATGGAGATATCGTCATAATGTTCTTCATCATACTTATACAAATATAGTTGATCATGATGTGGACATAGATGGTGAAGGCTTGGTGAGAATGTCTCCCGAACAGGAGTATCGATGGTTTCACCGCTTTCAGCAGTTTTACATTTGGATACTATACGGGTTTGTACCTCTTCATGGATTTATCTATGATTTCTATGTTCTGCTAATCAAGCGTAACTACATTAATCATGGAATCCCTACACCGAAAAAGAGCGATTTAATAACGTTTTTTAGCTTTAAAGCTTTTTGGCTAGCCTATGTTATTGGTGTACCTTTAATGTTGGGATATTCGCCAATCGAAGTAATTTTGGGTGTTGTTACAACTTACATGACGGTTGGTGTAATTATGGGTTTTGTATTTATACTTGCCCATGTAGTAGACACAGCAGATTTCTTAACACCATCTCCTGAGACAGGAAGAATAGATGATGAGTGGGCGATTTGCCAAGTACGCACCACAGTAGATTTTGCCCCAAAGAATCAGGTTTTAAACTGGTATCTCGGCGGTTTAAACTTTCAAGTTGTTCATCATCTTTTTCCTCATATCTGCCATATTCATTACCCGAAACTGGCAGAAATTGTCGAAGAAGTATGCGGTGAATTTGGAATTGAATATAAGGTTCATGAAACATTGGGCGAAGCGATCGCTTCCAATTACCGCTGGTTGAAAGCGATGGGAACTCCGCCTAAGATGGCTGAGGCTACCAGTGGGGTAAATTAAGGTTCAATCGCTTTACCTATAGCGTTTCTCAGTTGGGTGGAATGTATCGCGGTTCTGACATTTTCGCTACTTTGATAGGGACGTGGCAATGCCATGTCCCTATAGATGTATTGCGCCCAACCCTTGAATTTCTATAGTTACTTCCAGCTCCGAAATTAGTAACTCTGGAGATTGGGTTTAGCCTACTCAATCTCGGTAATGTAATACTTATCTTTAACAAAGAAATTATTCCTGTAAACCTATAATACGTAAACTTGGCGATAGTATTCCTGATACTTCTCAGACAGCAACGGTTCCCACCAATCGCGGTGAGTGAGATACCATTCAACGGTGCGACGCAAACCAGTTTCAATAGTTACAGAAGGTGTCCAACCTAACTGAGTTTTCAGCTTAGTGCTATCAATTGCATAACGTCTGTCATGTCCTGGTCTATCCTTAACAAAAGTAATCAAATTGCTGGAAGGACGCACTGGCAAATCGGCAGCTAATTCATCCATTAGCTGACACAACATCTTAACTAAGTCGATATTTTTAACTTCGTTATTGCCACCAATGTTGTAAGTTTCGCCTATTTTACCGCGATGAATTATGACATCTAAAGCTTGACAATGATCGTCTACAAAAAGCCAATCCCGCAGATTCTGCCCATCTCCATAAACAGGTAATTTTTTCCCCATTAAGATGTTGATGCACATCAGGGGAATGAGTTTTTCTGGAAACTGATAAGCACCGTAATTGTTAGAGCAATTTGTGATGATAGTTGGTAACTTGTAGGTGTGATAATAGGCGCGGACTAAGTGATCGCTTCCCGCTTTGGACGCTGAGTAGGGACTGTTAGGGGCGTAGGGCGTGGTTTCTGTAAAAGGCGGATCTTCGGGCGCGAGGCTTCCGTAGACTTCATCGGTGGAAATGTGGAGGAAAATCCCCCTCTGCCCGTTTGGATAAGCCAAATCGAACGATTTAGAATTCTCTTGTAGGGAAGGGGGAATAAGCTGCTCTCCTTGTTGGAGAGGGGTTGGGGAGCCAGCGCCTTGCGGGGGTTCCCCCCGTTGTGGCGGCTGGCGGGGAGACGTTAACCGATGGTGGCGGAAGGCTTCTAATAAAGTGAAAGTGCCAACTACATTGGTTTGAACAAATGCACCTGGGCCTAAAATAGACCTGTCAACGTGAGATTCAGCGGCAAAATGGGCTATTGTGTCGATATTTTCTTCTTGTAGTAGAGTATCAACGAGAGCGCGATCGCATATATCTCCCTGAACAAACCGAAAATTTTTTCCTCCCTCCAAAGCCAAATTACCCAGATTTCCCGCATAAGTAAGCGCATCCAGAACCACCACGCGATCGCTTGGGTAAGCATTACACCAATAATGCACAAAATTCGAGCCAATAAAACCCGCCCCCCCAGTCACTAATAAGCTGCGATGGTTTTTAAAAGGCATAATTACTTTTAAATACTGATTATTTCAATTTAGTATAATTGCAAAATTTAACATTTTTACCCAGAGCTTTATGACCTATTACGAGTATTTATCACCTTCGTCAGAATGGTTAGCACCAAAAATAGAAGATAGTCGAATTACAGTTGGCGATCATACTTACGCAAGCAGTCGGATTAAATTTGCCTTGTGGAACCCCGAAGAAAAAATTCAGATTGGCAAGTTTTGCTCTTTTGCTAAAGATGTGATAATTTTCGGGGGAGGAGAGCATTTTATCTCTAGAGCTACAACATACCCCCTGCAATGGTTTTTATCTGAAACTAAATCTTATGACCGCAATTTAGACGGAACAACTAAAGGCACCACAGTCATTGAAAATGATGTTTGGATTGGCTACGAAGCAACAATCATGTCAGGTGTCAAAATCGGTAATGGCGCAGTCATAGGAGCAAAAGCAGTTGTAGCCAAAGATATTCCAGATTATGCGATCGCAATTGGCAACCCAGCTAAAGTTATCCGTTATCGATTCAAACCCGAAACTATAGCGCGTCTCTTAGAATTACGATGGTGGGACTGGGATATTCAGAAGATAACCGCCAACATGGATTTACTTTACACAAATCCCGACAACTGGCCCCAAGACCTTCACTTCCTCTAAACCCCAGCAAAACCCACCAGCCCTCTTCTAAACTCCTCCCTCTCTTGTTGGTTTACTCCTCCTCCAACAACCCCAACAAAGCCGCCTTCATCTCCTCCGGGCTTGTCGTCGCTGTTCCAAACTGACGCACCACAATACTCGCCGCCAAATTTCCCAACACCGCCGCCTCCCAAAAAGAGGCCCCACATACTAAACCCAACGTCAGCGCCGCCACCACCGTATCGCCAGCACCAGTAACATCAAATACATCGGTACGGTTAAAAGCTGGTATGTGCTGCTGTGTTCCATCGCGGTCAAAAAGACTCATTCCCTCCTCACCGCGAGTAATCAGCATTTGCTGCGCCTGCGTCAAGTTAAGGAGGTCGCGCCCAGCTTGGGTGACGGCTGAGGGAGAAGCGATCGCATATCCCACAGCCTGCTCAGCCTCCGGCAAATTCGGTGTAAACAGCGTTGCCCCTTGGTATCTTTGGAGACTTACTTGGGCATCCACAATCGTTTGCCGATGACACAACGCCGCCTCAATTACAGGCTGGGTAAACACGCCATCCCCATAATCCGAGCAAACCACCGCATCCACCGTTTCCAGTTGTTGCCGAATATACTCAGCAAGCTGGATCTGTAAATCTGGATCAGGTAACTCATCGGATTTCCGGTCAACTCTTACAATCTGTTGAGTCACCGACTGTCGCGCATGACCAGAAATCCGCGTTTTAGTTACCGTTGGACGCGGGGGATCGAGTAACATTCCACTGGTATCAATTCCAGCCGTCTCAAAAATCTGACGCAGCGCCTGTCCTTGGTCATCCTTCCCCACCAGTCCAGCCACCTTCACCTGCGCCCCTAGCTTCGCCAAATTATACACAGCATTGGCTCCACCTCCAGGCACTTGCCGGGTGTTTTCGTGGCGGAGAATTAATACTGGGGCTTCTCTGGAAATTCTTTCTACCTGTCCGGTAAGAAATTCATCCAAAGTTAAATCACCAACTACCAGCACTCGCGCCTGGGTAAATTTATCCAACAAATCGAACAATCGCTTAGCTGAAGACTTCAGCTGAGGCATAAATGAAGCATCCAAAGCCATAGAGGAAGTTGCAAAAGTTCAAGGGTTTATTATGCTGTATGTCGCTCTTAAATAAATGCTTAACCCCTGATTCTTTTAATTCTCCGTTGGAGTTGGCGACTCTTCCGGTTTAAACGACTCTTCCGGTTTGGGAGAAGCTTCCGGTTTGGGCGACTCTTCTGGCTTGGCTTCGGCTTCGGGTTTAGTAGAAGTTTCCGGTTTGGGAGAAGCTTCCGGCTTAGTAGAAGCTTCCGGTTTGGCTTCGGCTTCGGGTTTAGTAGAAGTTTCTGGTTTAGTAGAAGCTTCCGGTTTAGTAGAAGTTTCCGGTTTGGGGGACTCTTCGGGTTTAGTAGAAGTTTCCGGTTTAGGAGAAGCTTCCGGTTTGCGCGACTCGTTGGGTCTGCTTAACTCTTCAGGTTTGGCTTCGGTTTCTGGTTTAGGAGAAGTTTCTGGTTTTGTTGATGCTTCCGGTTTAGGAGAAGCTTGCGGTTTTGACGATTCTGGAGTTCTTGTAGAAGTGCGATCGCGTGGTGCAGAACTCACCTGGGGACAATCTTCCTTGTTGTAGTCAAACTGCACACCCACCATGTAAGCTTGTTCTTCACCCGTTGGTTTAAATTTATAGTTCTTAACAACCTCCTGAGCTTTTTTATTCAAAATGCGATCGCCTGAACTCTGAAGCAGATCCGGCTGTCCGATTGGGTTTCCATTAGCATCTGCCAAAGCTGCAACCTTAGCAGTACCTTCGCGCTGCATGAAGCAGGCATCTTTAGGATAGCTGGCAACGATTGTCATCTCTTGCCAATCACGTTTTCCCCGTTCTGTCAACCAACGAGCGCCTTTTATTTTTCCGTCATTATCACTGGAGCTGATTTCATCTTCTTTAAAATCTTGTCGTCGCAGTCGTTGATCTGCCAGCAGTTGCGACACTCGCGCCTGCGCTAGCTCTTGCGGGGATGTCCGTTGTTCAGGAGTAGCCGAAGGTCGTGGTTCAGTAGTAGCAGAAGATGGTGGTTGGGGATTAGCAGAAAATTGTGGCTCAGTAGTCGCAGAACGTTGTTCGGGATTAGGAGAAAACTGTGGTTCGGGATTAGGAGAAAATTGTGGTTCGGGATTAGGAGAAAATTGTGGTTCGGGATTAGTAGAAGGTTGTGGCTCCACAAAAGGAGGTGGCGGAAGCTTGGAAATATCGAACTGCTCAGACTGGACACCCGATGGCAACCTTCCAGACTGACGAATGCGATCGCGCCAGTCAAACTTCCGGGGATCTGGCGGTGTATAACGAGGTAGAGCGGAGGGAGCCGCTGAAATTTTGAAAGAGTCTCCCCTTGTTCTTATCTGAGGCGGCGCGCCCGGTATCCGCAAAATATCAGACGGGATTGTTACACTAGGCGGGGGCAGCGCGTCAGCCAGCGATGGATAATTGTTGGGAATATTAGGGATAGGCGGCAGCGCGTCAGACGACGGCGGCGGCAAAGGCGGGAACATCCCGGTTGGGTTAGGAAGAGGCAGCGCTACAGGCGGCGGAGCAAGTTGCGGGATACGGCTTTGTTCTGCCGGAGTTAACTGCACTACTTTGACAGTTCCTCGCGGCTTCTGCTCCTCCGGGTTAGACGATGCAGATAAACTGGGCAGAGTGTATGCCAATACTCCGTGAAGGCCCACGGAAGCCAAGGCGGCAATCACAGGCGGTTGAGAAACCTTTCCAGGCAGGTCTTTAATGAATGATAGATGAGACATAGCAGGTTTTTTTTACACTCCTCAGCGATGGGATAGGCTGGGAATCAGGTCAAATGATTCGCGCTTATATAGCAGGCGATCGCGCTCGTAAAGATGCACACGCTTTTTATATTAGTTTCAGATTTTGAATTTGAATCTCAATGTTTAAAGTCCAGAGTACCTGAAATCTTAATTTTATTTTCTGGCTCTTTAGGAAAGACCGCAGCCAATGCTCAGAAGTTGCCAGTTGCCTTCAATTAAGTGATTTAGTGACTTGGACAATTAACACCGAAAAGTAGGGTAACTTCAAATTAGGGCGAAGTCTTAACCCCGCATAAACCACCTGATCCGGTAAAGTTGCTCGTTCCACCACATAAGCTTGCTCCAGCAAGCCGCGCTGCTGCAAAACTTTCCAAACCTGCTCGTAAACTGAACTTACCTTCATCAACACCACCACATCTGCCCAATCCAGCACCGCTTCCAATTCTCCTACAGTGTAGAGCGCTGGTAACACAACTAAGCGTTGAGCGCGAATCGTCAAAGGAATGCCCAAAACTGCCGCCGCCGCCATTGGCGAACAAATTCCCGGAATAGTCTGCACTACGACTTTCGGATGCAGTTGTTGCAGCGCTTGTGCCAAATAGGTAAACGTGCTGTAGAAACTCACATCGCCTTCCGAGACAAAAGCGACATCTTGACCTAATTCTAAATATTGCCAAACTCGTTCGGCAGCTGCTTGCCAAGCCTCGGCCAAAATGTCATTATCCTGCACGTAAGGAAAACTCAAAGCCAGCTGCACTTGGCTGGAATTGAGCCATTGTGCCACCATCTGCTGAGCCATTCCTGGCTTACCTTGTACGCCTGCGGGAAAAGCAACTATCGGCACTCGTTGCAGAATACCGAGTCCTTTAACAGTAATCAATTCAGGGTCGCCGGGGCCAACGCCAATACCGTAGAGTATGCCTGGTTGCACAATAGAATTTACAATCCCAAATTTAACATCGTGTTGCCTACAGTCATTTTGCCCGGATATTTGGAAGGCGCGATCGCCTACCGTCAACTAGAACAATCTTTACAACAGCTGGGTTTTCCCGCGGTCACAGTCCCCTTGCGCGGTCGGGATTGGTTCCCCACCGTGGGAGGCCGGTCGATGATTCCCATTTTGCGGCAACTCGACCGCACGGTAAAACAAATGTTGCAGCAATACAACGTTTCTCAGATTAACCTAATCGGTCACTCAGCAGGCGGCTGGATTTCTCGCATCTATCTGGGAGAAACACCTTACTCGATTCACAAAGATGTCACCGATGACGCTGGACTTTGGCACGCTCACCCCAATGTTGCCACTTTGCTAACTTTGGGAACACCTCATATCAGTGGCGAACGCTGGACTAAAAAAAATCTAGATTTTGTCAAAATCAACTATCCCGGAGCCTTTTACCCAAAGGTGCGCTATGTCTGTGTCGCTGGTAAGTCCATTTACGGTGCAAGGCGTCCTGGTCAGTGGCTAGCATACAGCAGTTATAAATTAACTTGCGGAGTCGGTAACACCTGGGGAGACGGGATTACCCCGATTGAAGCTGCACATTTAGAGGGAGCAACCAATCTGGTAATAGAAGGTGTGAAACATTCTCCCAGAACCCCTGGTATTTGGTACGGTTCGCCAGAGCCTTTTAAGACTTGGGTTCCGTATTTGGCATAATGCCAGTTTTGAGAAACCCATTTTCTCAAAGATTAAAGTTCGTAGGTTGGATTGACGTAGGAAACCTAACATCTGCATAGGTTACGCCGTCGCTAACCCATCCCACAAATAATTAATCACACTTACTTATTGGGTTGGGTTTCCTTCCAAGGGCCAACCTAAACTCACTCTTGTTCAAACTCTGTCTGAAGATATACGCACTTAGAACAATTACTTCCCTGAATGCCATCGTTAATATATTACTAAATGTAAAGTTTTAGTTAAGAAAAGTAAATTTAACGATGAATACCGAGAAGTATGAATTCATTTTCCGGCGGCTGGCGACAATCTTGGCAGTCTCTATTCTTACATTAAGCTTGAGTGCAGCTTTTACGGGTATTTTGTTAGCTTTTTACTACGAACCATCTGCCGGAGGCGCTTACGAATCTTTAAAGAATATTGCAACTGAAGTTCCCAATGGTTCGCTAATTCGTGACGTTCACGATATTGCTGGAAATGGGGTAATTGTAGTCTCCCTAATCGAAATAGTAGTGATGTTTCTGGGGAGGAAATTTACAAAAAGCTGGTTAACTGGGTGGATTAGCGTAATTTTCTTTACTTTAAATGCGATCGCGCTGGCATGGACAGCTATGATACTCGATTGGAGTCAGCTAGGCTACTGGCGTTTAAGCATCGAATTGCAAACCATCGAAGCGATTCCTTTTATTGGTTCCCAGCTGCGAGACATCCTTACTGGCGGCGGCGCGATAAGCACAGCAACTGTGGAACATCTATATACAATACACAGCTACATTTTATCTGTGAGCGCGATCGCGATCGCTATCACTCATCTCGGCGCACTACTGGTGCAGGAAAGACAGCAAACGCGGCTTCAAATGGAATTAAAAGCTATATCTTCAACCTCAGAGCCAGATTTAACTCAAGCAGAAATTGATTCAAACTCCCTAACTCTCACCAACAAAGATTAAAAATTTAAAGTTTCATTTCAGACTCAAACATTGACAGAAAGAAAATAATGTGCCATTCTGCTAGGTGATTGCAGCTTGTTTCCCAAGTATGAGAAAATTACTTATCATAAACACAAGAGCTTTTTCAGCACTAACCTAATATATTTGGGATAATTTAGATGGGTATCAACCTACAAAAAGGGCAACGAATCTCACTCTCCAAAGAAGCCCCAGGACTAACCAAACTCATGTGTGGGCTAGGATGGGATGTAGCAAAAAGCACGGGCGGCGGTTTGTTTGGAGCTTTCAGCAACACTCAAGACTGCGACTTGGATGCCTCAGTAATCTGTTTAGATCAAAATGACAAACTAAAAGATAAAGCTAACATCGTTTTCTTTGGCAACTTATCCCACCAATCAGGAGCAATTACCCATCTGGGTGATAATCTCACAGGTGCAGGAGAAGGCGATGATGAGCAGATTCTTGTAGATTTAGCTCGGCTACCAAAGGAGATTGTGAAACTTGTTTTTACGGTTAATATTTACCACTGTATTGAGCGTAAACAAGACTTTGCACAAGTAAAAAATGCTTTTGTCCGTCTGGTAAATACCTCTAATAATCAAGAACTTGCCAAGTATAATTTGTCGGGTGCTGAATACAAAGGAATGACCGGGATGATTATGGCTGAAATTTACAATCGTAACAACGAGTGGAAAATGGCAGCCATTGGCAATGGTGTTAGCGTTAATGGGTTACATGAACTCGTGCAAGCCTATGCTTAACCATTCGTTAAGCAGCTAGCCCGATAATTATTGAGTAATTAAACTCAATGTCAACTCTGAATAAAAGTCGTTTTGTAGCAAGAGGCAGTAATTATGTCAATTAACTTAAGCAAAGGCGAAAGAATCAATCTCTCAAAAGAAGCACCTAGCATGAAAAATGCGGGTATTGGCTTGGGATGGGATATCAACGCCACAGATACAGGTTCAGCTTTCGATTTGGATGCTTCTGTATTTATGTTGGGAGCTAACGGAAAAATTCCTAACGAAAAATACTTTGTATTCTATAACAACTCAACATCACCAGACAGTTCTGTAAAACATCAGGGAGATAGCAGAACTGGCGAGGGTTCAGGGGATGACGAAACGGTTCAAATTGATTTGAGCAAAGTTGATGCTTCAGTTCAAGAAATAGTTTTTGTTGTGACTATCCATGAAGCAGATCAAAGAAAGCAAAACTTTGGGCAAGTGAGAAACTCTTACATCAGAATTTACGACAATACCACAGAAAAACAAATTGCTAAGTATGAATTAGATGAAGATGCTTCGGCAGAAACTGCAATTGAATTTGGCAAGCTTTACAGAAAAGATGGTGAATGGAGATTCCAAGCTGTCGGCGCTGGTTATAAATCAGGCTTGCAGAGTTTTGTAGACAAATACGCTTCTTAATAGCTAGTTAAGGAGTTAATAAACAAAAAGGGGGATTTATTGTTGCCCCCTTTTTTGACCAAATACTTAACTTAGTCGCCAGAATTTACCTATAAAGGATATATCAAAAATGGAAATTGAATTAGCCAAAGGTGGCAGGTTTAATCTTTCTAAAGAAGCTCCAGATTTAAAAAATGTTTCTATTGGCTTGGGTTGGCAAATAAGTCAAAATGGGCAAACTTATGATGTAGATGCTTCTGTGTTCATGTTAGGTGTAGATGGCAAAGTTCCTGATGAAAGATACTTTGTGTTCTACAACAATCTTCAATCGCTTGATGGTTCTTTAAGACACTCAGGAGATAATAGAACCGGAGAAGGCAACGGAGATGATGAAACGATTTATGTTGATATTAAAAAAATAAATCCGATTATTCAAGAAATAGTTTTTGTTGTCACAATTCACGAAGGACAGGAAAAAAATCAAAATTTCAGCCAAATTAAAAACGCATTTATCAAAATTTATAACCCAGAAACAAAAAGGTCTTTGGCTCGGTACAATTTGAGAGAAGCTTTTTCCCAAGAGACAGCTTTGGAATTTGGACGATTGTATAAAAAGGACGGTGAATGGAAATTCCAAGCAGTAGGAGAAGGTTATAATACGGGTTTGAAAAGTTTTGTAGATAAGTATATCGTCGAAACTAAACCAAAAGAAAATAAACTAGAGCCTAAAGTAGAAGTTCCTGTAATAGCGCCCACTCAAAATTCTCAATTGCAACCTATCAATATTACAAAAAAAGCCAACATTAGTTTGTTAAAAACAAAAGTAGATATTGTTCTAACCAAAAAAGGTATTACTAATGTCGTAGCACAAGTTGCTTTGGTTTTAGATATTTCTGGCTCTATGCTCCAACAATATACTTCTGGTGCAGTACAAGCTTTTCTTGAAAGAATAGTTCCAGTTGCTAGCAGGCTAGATAATGATGAAAGCTTAGACGTTTGGTTTTTTGGCTCAACATTCAAAAGGACAAAATCAGTAAAAGAAACGAATGTTGATGGTTACATTCAAGAAGCATGTGGAGAGAGCAAGAGAACTTTCCTTATTTTAAAAACCCCTTCTCTGATGAAAGAACTAGGTTTTGGAAATAATGAAGCCTTAGTCATCCAAGATGTAATCAAGAAGTACACTCAAGAAATGCCTAATAAGCTACCTACGTTTATTGTGTTTCTTAGTGATGGAGGCGTTACTGATGAACAAGGAATTAAAAAAGCTGTGGTTGATGCAGCAAAATACCCTATATTTTGGCAATTTGTTGGCTTGGCTGGTTCTAATTATGGAATTTTGGAAAAATTAGACACGATGGCTGGTCGTATCGTTGATAACGCCGACTTTTTTCATGTAGATGATTTAGGAAAAATAACTGATGAGCAATTGTATGAAAGACTGCTAAATGAATTTCCGAGTTGGATTAAAAAGGCAAGGGCGAAAGGTATATTAAAGTAGGAATTACGCGGTTATTGTAAAAGTAGCTAAAAAAAAATTACCATAGAAATTCTTTATTATAAATGAATGTCTTTGTAATATCGTCTAGACTTTACCAGACCCACTCGTAAGCTTAAAGCCCCTATTTGGGAACGCATTAATCTGAGTACAAATATAGTGATATCAAGTCTGGACAAATTGGTACCTTTGGGTGCTTCTCCAATTTATTTTAGAACAACTTAAACAGTAAGCCTTGAGACGCACGCATACTTGGCTTAGTGTTAATGCGTAAATGCTAATTTCTTACATTTTTAAATTATTCCTTTTTAATTGGGTGGCTGTACAGCATTCTCAACCTTGAGTTCCCCCACAGCAATACCCACCGCAGAAATTGGCACTTCCTCCACTTCTGGCAACTTCTCCAACGCCAGACGAGAAGAGGGACTCCCACCCGATAACCGCTTCAACAGTTTAGGTCTAGGGTCATGCAGCAGATAAATAATCTGATCTCCAGGCTGCCACTCTTCTGCTGCTGGCACCACCTGGAAAAGCTGCTCTCTCTCAAACAATAATGGCACTAGCTCCCCAGCACGAATTAAGGCTTGTAGATGAGCTTGTTGAAAAGCCAACCCATCTTCTCTAAGCGTCGTTTTACCTAACTTTACCTGCCCTTCGTTAAGGTACTGATTCCAATTTTTTACCGACAGCTGAGGAATAAAAGCTTGGTGAACCTTTGTATTATTAGTCGCCATATTGGCTTGCGGGAAGACTGCCAAAACACGAGGCGGACGAAACTCTTCTGCGGCTCGTTGCGCCAACACTAAATTTACCTCCCCATTATTCGTCATCGCCACGAAAGTTCCCATAGAGGCCAGTCCCGCCTCTTCCAGAACTTCCATATCCAAACCACTGCTCAAGAACACCCGCAGATTTTCCTGTTCGGCAATTTTGCAAGCTTCGGGGTCTGTATCAATCAGCACCACAGATTCTCCCCGCTCTTGAAATAAACGAGCAATCAGGCGGCTTAAGGGACTACAACCAATAATTACAGCCCCAGTTGCGTTCTGGGGGTTAATTCGCAACCAGGCGGCAACCCAACGCGCCGTCAGCCCTTGGAAAAATACGGTCATCATAATAGTGAGGAAAACCAGCGCCTTGATGGAATCGCCGCCATTGATGCCATACTGCGTCAGAAAAATGGCAAACAAGGAGGCAACAGACGCAGAAACAATTCCTCTGGGAGCAATCCAGCATAAAAATAACTTTTGTCGCCAATTCAGCCCACTATTCAACGTACACAAGCCGATGTTAATCGGGCGCACGATAAACATTAGCGCCAACACGGTGAACAAGCTGCCCCACCCCAGGGCAAACACGCTGGCAATGGACAAGTCAGCAGATAGGAGAATAAACAATACCGAGACGCTGAAGATGGTTAATTGTCCTTTAAAACGCCGTAACAGACGCTCCTCTGGGATAGAGGCAGCACCCAGGACAATTCCCGCCATCACTGTTGCCATCAATCCCGACTCGCTGCGGATTGTCTGCGCCAGACCAAACAAACCCCACAACCCAGCCAGAACTACCAGGTTTTTTAAGTCTTCGGAAAGAAACTTGGCGCGTTTGAGAATCAAACCCAGCAACCAACCACCAGCAACGCCGATACCGCCGCCGATGCCTACGCGCACGATAAGACCGATGAAAGCTTCCAGGGGATCAGTATCCGCGTTCACAATGGTGTCTAGCACGACGACCGCAAGGATTGCCCCCACTGGGTCAATTAAAACGCCTTCTCCCTCCAAAAGCGTTGCCACTTGTCGGTCTACTTGCACCTGTTTGAGTAGGGGGCTGATTACTGTTGGCCCCGTTACCACTACCAGAGATGCGTAGAGAAAGGCAATAGGCCAGGGAAATTCACCCAACCAGTGAGCCGCCATGCCTCCGCCAAGCAGGGTTATAAGCGTCCCCAGCGTCACCAGATTTCGCAGGCTACCGGAAACTTTACCCATTTCTTTGAGTTCCAGGTTAAGCCCGCCTTCAAAGAGAATGATTGCTACACAGAGGGCAACCATGACTTCTAAACCAGTTCCTAGCTGGTTCGGGTGTAGCACGCTCAATCCGTCTGGCCCCAGTAGAATACCAAATAGCAACAAAAAGACGATGCTGGGAACCTGGAGATATTCGGCTATAACCTGGGCGCTGATTCCTGCAACAACGGTTAAAACCATTTGCAGGGTAATTTCAAATGATGCTTCCATGTTGTAGATTTTGATAAAACTCACGTTTTATCAATATCTTTTGTAAAGGATAGTAAATATTAACTCTTCTTTGCTGTCACGTCACGTTTAACCTGGCCACATATAAGACGTTTTGGCAAAAATATCTGTAGTAAATGATACTATACATTGGGAAAAGTAATTATGTTCAGGAAAAATAATTTTTTGGGAGTATGGGTGCGATCGCGTTTGGGAGAAAGAAGCGATCGCGTCAAGCTTCCTGTAGCAGGTAGGGCAATCCCCACCATACAATCGACTGAGCAATTCGGCTATAGGCAGGGCGTGTACAGTCGGACGAATTAGCGGAACATTCGCTTGTTAAAATCCGTTTCCTAACGCCCCAGGCGTTTCACATGGATGATAATAAAGAGACTGTTGCTCTCTAAATTGAGCTGGCAAAACGTATCACTCCCTAGAAGTGACATCTGTAAACACTTCCGGAGTTAGGAAAATCAGGGAGTTACGAGCTAAGCGTGCTGTGACATCGGCAAAAACAGATCCACAAATTCTGATAAAAAGGTGGAGGGGAGTTCTTTCAGCAGGTGATGGTGGTCAATCATAGGAGTATTCTGCCATCGGTTGAGCCTCAAAGTTGGCGTGCAGCTCCCGCCGCGCTACCATCGAATCGTCTACTTTAAGTGCCAGAGAATTGTGCTATATTGCCAATTCCTGAAGTGGCCTTTGGCACACCGTCATATTTCACCGACTTGTAAACTTGATCAGCACAAGACTTCGATGCCTAAGACAATGAACGCATCTGCGAATTTCGACTTCGACGACGACAAGTTCAACGCCCCCCCTTCTCAAGTGCTGCCTTGGTGCCAGATGATCAATCCTCGGTACAGCAAAAGTGGGATTCAACCTCACGGATTGGCAATTAAGCTGGATAATGCTAATGCCGTGGGCTTTACTCCAGATGCAAATTGGCAGCAAGTACAGCATGAATTTAGCACCGGAGTCGAAACGCTATTAATCACCACCACCCCACGCATAGTTATAGTACGACGGGGGCCATTATCTGTTAAAGATCGGGAAAGTGGAGCGAAACTGGGTACTCTAAAAGATAACTACGACGCTTTCTTGGCAGATAAGCTAAAGTTTAAGACCTTCACTCGTCACCTGATTTTTTTAGTGGGTGAAAACAAAAATTTCCTCCATCAATCACCGCTGCAATTAACATTGAATGGTGTTGCTGGCGCTAGCTTCAGCAAATCCTACTGTGACATTAAGCAAGGTCAAGTAGTAGGCGGATTTATTGGCGAATTGGAAAAGGCTTATGCTGAGTACCGCAAACAACCTCTAACACCGAAAGGGGCGCTGTTTCATGCTCACGGCGTTTTTTGTCCCTTGATTGAGATGGAAGAAAGGGGTAGTGGTTCAAATACGGCTTTGGTAGCTAGTACGGTAGATTATGAGCATCCCACAGCGAAAACTTTAACTGATTATCTGATTGCTTCTAGTTCTGAGGAGTCGGCGATTATTTGTAAGACTTTTGAGGAGTACGAAGAGTTCGGGAAGGAAAAGCCGAAAGCGGAAACTTCCAAGATGGAAATGGCGGGTGTTGCCAGTTCTTTTGTTTACCACGATGATGAATTTGAGTATGGTGAACCACCCTACTAAAATTCAAAAGACAAAAGGCAAAAATAAAGCCATGTTTTATTAGGTTGGGCCGTTGCGTGAAACCCAACCTAAATCATCCGCTTGTTGGGTTTCGCTATTGCTCCACCCAATCTACTTACTGTTTAAGTAGTAGGTAATATAGTTGCCCATTGCCGCCAGTAACACCAGCGCGATCGCCTGCTTTTTTTCCTGTCCCAATAAAATAATCTACTCGACCTGGAGTTAGAATTGCACTTCCTTTATCCTGGTCAAGTACATAGCGACTTACTAGGCGCTGCTCAATCTTACCTTGACTATTAAAGTAGGGAACTCGCGTATGAATTAGCGCTAAGGCTCCTGGTGGCATGAGAGACTTATCTGTAGCTATTGAACGCTCCGCTGTTACTGGCACCCCAATGCTTCCCATTGCTGGCGCACCGTTGGTTTCCCGGAAGAAGACAAAGCGACTATTGCGTGGGATATAGTTACTCATCTCCAGAGGATTTTGCTGGAAATACTTGATCAGCACAGGTAGCGTTAAACCTGACAGAGGCAGTTTGCCATCTTTGGCTAGTTCTTTCCCCACACTGGTATAAGGATAATCAGTTCCCCCCGCATAACCGACAGTCATCACGCTGCCATCGGTCATCTGGAGTTGAGCAGAGCCTTGGATTTGCACCAGGAATGCTTCTAAGCGATCGCGTAGCCAAGCTATTTCCAGCCCCTTTAATGGGCTTTTCGCCCCTAACAAACCATCCTCCCCTTCCAGTTCAACCCGTGTAGGGTGCGGTTTGGGCCAAGACTGGAAGTTCGACGGCATCCCATAAATAGGATAGCGATACTCTGCCGTCTGCTGGCGACTAGCTGTGTAGGTTGGTTCGTAGTAAGCGGTGTATTGGACGCTACCTTTATCGTCCTTACCTACAGACTGGTATAAGACAAACTCGCGCTTCACAGCAGCTTGCAATTCGGCGGGGTTTCGGGAATTGATAACCAGCTGACGAAAGCGTACCAACGAGCGGCGGACGCGAGAAAGCGTAATTCCCGGAACCGGATACTTCTGGTAAGCAACAGCTGCATCGTTTGTCTGTAGATAGCGCAGACTGTTGTCAAGAGAGGCGATGAGCGCCTTTTTGTCTCCTGCTTTCCCGTTCCTTCCCCACAGTTGGTCATCCAACCCCAGCGCATCTGACCGACAACAGGTGAGATTCAGCAAGTTTGCGTTTATCGGGCGCAGGGGGAGGGAGGGAACATTAGCCAAGACAGGCAAACTGAGACTTCCCATAGCCATACCAAAACTCAGGGAAAGCAAAGCAAATGTCTTTCTCATTACTTACACCAAAAGGGAAATCGATAGTTATTCGTAGTCACTTCTATCGACACTTCCGGCGAAGACAGGTTCCACCCGGATTGCACGAATGCTGACCGGACGCACGACCATGTATTCACCCTGGACATTTTTTATCGGCACGCTGATGAAGTCTGTTGAAGAGGCTTTGGGCATCAGTTCGCCGCTGTACCATTTTTGAAACTCTTGAATAGTTGCAAAACGCACTTCAGCTTTATGACCGCCTTCCATCATTAGGTATACGGCGTATTCGGTGGGAGTTCTCGGCATATGGTCGATCGATTTTCAATCCATCCTGATTATTATGTGCCGAGAACGGTCGAAAATTACACCTGATTTCTACGGAAGTTGTCAGAAAGACCTTATTGAGGCTTACGTCTCGGCTCTTCTTCCCAGCGTAAGCCTAAAGAGCGAGGCTGGGAGGCGACCCCTAGTAGCGAGACAAAGAACTACTATTAGGAAAACAAATTAAACCGATGCAGCAAGGTTTCCAGCAGGGGTGGCAAAGTTTGATGTAGTTCCGAAGCTGTGGTGAATAACAGTTGTTGATGGTTGGGAAAGTCAAAAGGAAACTCCCCTGCTAGGTCATTTCGCTCCATTTGAGCTAACAAAAGTTGTTCGGAACGCTTGCTTTGCAAGGCGTAACCAATTTCTACACAAACATTGGGACTGGGAATTAATAAGGTCGTCTCTTCCCTGGAAATGCCAGTCACTGGTGTCCCATCGGCAACAAATAGCAGACATTTGCGGATTTTTCGCATCTGGGTGTTGCTGAGTCGATGTGGGACACCCGTGGGACGACCAGATTCTTCCAGTGTCAAAGGTAGACGCGATCGCGTGTTTAATGTCTCCAGGGCATCAACGAGTCCCTCGCGCAGGGCAACGCTAGATGCCGTATATTCGGTTTGATGGCACAGGAAGATCGTTGGTTCCAAATTCGCCATCACCGCTTGCTTGGTGAAATAAATCTCGTGGCTTGTTAGGTCAATGTTAGAGATTGTATAGCCACCGCTACCTTCGATATAAAACTCGACCGTTTCTCCTTCTAGGTAGCGCTTAAACCACTCTGAGCCTTTTACATCCTGGCTGTCTTCTAAAAAATCTGCTCTTAATCCCGACTTCAGCAAGCTATTTTTGCTCAGCCGCAGATCGTGGGGACGTTTCTCTAATTCTTTGATCGGCTCATACTCTTGGAGATACCAGCCTCTCAGGGCAATGATAGCCATGATATTCAGTCACTATGCACATCCAATGGTGCCTTTTTCCAGTCGCCGTTTGGAATCTTAGCAGTATGCGGCGATATCTTCTCCACACTCATCTGCCAGATAGCACAGCGCCCGGAAACGCAGACCCACTACTTCATCATAAAGCGGGTTTAGCTTACACATGGGCGGAATGTGAAACAGAACTTTACTGAATAATTTGACATCACGCTCAAACGGACACTGGGAGGGAATCATTTTGCAGAGGCGGTGAGCAAGCTTTGCGTCGCGCACTTGTAAGTTATCCATCCACTGGCGTAATGGTTTGAGGGGTTCAAACGGCTTCTTGGCAGTTGCTTTCGCTTTGGGGGCTGCGTTGACGGTAACTTCTTGTTGCGGAATCGAAACCCAGCTTGCCAGACTAATATTTCTTACTGTATACTCAGATACATTCATGATACTGCTCCTGTGTTATGAATCCTTTTTTCCAAAAACGTGAAGCTCACTGTCTGTCCTGTATCTACAACTGTCAATCTGCTGTTACCGGATAAGAGTTGTGGATAGCTTGAGAAATTTTGATGTCTAGGTTCACTCGATAAAGACTGGCGATTGGAGTTTTTTGTTCTCAGGGGCCGCGATCGCTAAGCCAAAATGCCGATCCGGACTAAAAAAGCTTTTCTTAAACTGCCTGCTATCATCCTGCCTAAAATCCATCCTCGATTGCGTGGGGAGCATCACTGAATCTTTGCGATCGCTTCTGGACAGATTCAGTGATTCTACGCATATCTTGCCTCTGCCATCTCGCGTAAACTTGTCTGCGAAGAGGGTGTAATCTAATTTTTAATTTTTCTACTTGGCTAGAAGCCTCTGCGTAGGCGATCGCTGTTGCTTGGCGGATATACCGTCCTAAGCTAGGTTGTTCGCTCATCTACACGCAGCGCGTAGCGCACTAGAAGTAAAGTTTTTTTACCAAAACAATACAAAATTCAGGTAATGTTATCTGGCTTTTTTTTAAAGGTAGAATTTTATATCGGCAATTCGTTTAACAGTGTTAATTTCAGCAATTTTGCCGATGTAAATAAGAAAGGTATAGCTAATAATTTATATATACTAACGATGAATTAATAAACACGGGAAATTACTTCCAGCCATAGCAAAACCGATTGGCTTACTTACCCATTTATATCGATGATAATAAACCTATCAAAATTCAAAAATATTAGATTTAACTCACGTTGCAGTAAGCAAAACATTAAATACCAGAGGTGAATTATGATTGCCATGAAAAATATCTATAATTTCAAGACGAAGATGAACATTCGCACTTTTATTTCACCTCCAAACAAGACAAATGTCTTGGGAATTGGCGTTAGCCGGACTAACTATAAAGAAAGCACAGATTTTATTATTCAAAGCGCCCAATTAAATCAATCTTGTACAGTAGCAGCCACTAATGTCCATAGCATTACCTCCGCTTATCTAGATCCCGATGGTTATGGGGAACAGCTGAAGCGTTTTACCCTTGTTACTCCTGATGGTCAACCTGTGCGCTGGGCGCTAAATCTCCTCCGTAACAGTGAGGAAGAGGTACTCACAGACCGAGTTCGAGGGCCAGAGCTGATGTTGCAAATTTGCGAACAAGCTGCTATTAAAGGAATCAGTATTTTTCTATATGGCTCCAAAGAAACAGTTTTGGAGAGTCTGCAAATTAAGCTTAAACAAAAATTTCCTGAATTAATAATTGCTGGTGTTATTTCCCCTCCTTTCCGCCCTTTGACACCAGAAGAAGATGCCGCATACACCGAAGAAATCCGCAAATCTGGGGCAGGAATTGTTTTTGTTTCCTTGGGTTGCCCTCGCCAGGAAGCATGGACTTTTGAGCATCGCTATCAGCTAAAGTGTCCCATAATTGCTGTGGGTGCTGCTTTTGATTTTCATTCAGGCAACATTCCAGAAGCTCCAGCTTGGATGCAATGGGCTGGTTTAGAATGGCTGTTCCGCCTTTGTAAAGAACCAAAACGCCTCTGGAAACGCTATTTATTGCTCAATCCTCTCTATCTGATTCTCCTGGTTTTACAGCTTGTAAAATTACTACCTATTGACGAGAAATTAACTGTAGAAAGTGGAACTATTGAACGCCCAGAGCAAGCGATAAATCGCCGACTTTAAATAAGTTATTAGTCACCGTTTATATGAACAACCACCTCTCTATATTGGCTGCACTGTCGATGTTCCCAAATATAAATTCCCTGCCACGTTCCTAGTAGTAATTTTCCTCTGGCAATGGGTATGTTTTCAGAAGTATGAGTCAGCGCCGTGCGGATATGAGCTGGCATATCGTCTGGCCCTTCAGTGCTGTGGAAGTAGTGGCTGTTTTCCGGGACGAGTTTGGAGAGGAAGTTTTCTAAATCTTTGAGAACATCTGGATCGGCATTTTCTTGAATGAGTAGACTGGCTGAGGTGTGAAGTAAAAACAGGGTGCAAAGTCCAGTTTGTACGCCCGAATCGGCGACAATAGCTTGAATTTTGGGCGTTATTTTGTGCAAAGATTTGCCGGGGGTTTGAAATTTAAGCAGCTGTTGGTATTGCTTCATAGCGGTAAAAAGTATTAACGATTTTGAAAATAGCTGACGATAGTACGAGCGATCGCTTCCGTTCCATCCGTTGCTACCATCTGAGACTGGCGAGGTGTAAGCAAAGGTTGACGCAGAAACTCCCAGTTACTCTGGAAAAACTCAGCAGGTTTCAGAATTTGATGATACCCATGATTTTGAATGCCTTCAAGTAACAACGGCGCTTCTGCAAAGCCCTCTCGTGTTAACGTCACCAGGGGTACTCCCAGCCGCAAAGCTTCGGCAAAGGTGCTATATCCTGGTTTGGAAACCACTCGCCCACACAGGGGCATAAAATCTACTGGGCGGTAAGACTGGTCTGTAATTTTGAGTAAATTAGGGAAATCGGGCGAATTTCGGTCAAAGGTGATGAATTGCCAATCGGGAAACTGCTGCAAGTTTTCATAGGGAATTTCTTGCAAACCTAAGCCGCCGAAAGTGAGTAAAATGGTTTGCTCTTTTGGTGCTGTAATTCCAAATTTAGATCGCAGTTCGTCGGGATTGTGACGGGGATTACCTCCGGTTAAGCCAACATCTGTAATATTGCCAAAAGCGCTCATGGGTTCGTGGAAGGGTAAGCGAAATAAGCGATCGCATCCTCGATAACATTCGCTAATCCAATCGGCAATTTCCAGAAATTCGCCTCCCCACGCCCGATAAATAAAATCCCAGCCAAAATTACTCAGCATCCAACAAGGAATTCCCGCAGCTTTCCCAATTGATGCTGCTAGAGGGGGAATATCTGCCAAAATTAAACCTACTCGATTTTGGCGAATAAAACTTACTTCTCCAGCAATTATAGATTTTTGTTGGGCGCGAATCTCCCGCAATTTTTCCAAAGTTGTGGCTTTGTCCATCGCAAAACTATCAGCTTGCACAACGCCAATATCAAAAGCGCGGGGGCGATGGATGAAATCTCCTGTAATGTAAGATTCCAGCAACCAGCGTGGCGCTGTTGTTACTAGAATTAGCAGAATTTCGGGATACAGTTTTTGTACTTCTGCTGCGACGGATGCCGCCCGGACTGCATGACCGAAGCCGTGATTCGTGATTGCTATGTATAAAATTGGATGGGTCATTGGAAATGGCTAATATGGCAATTCATGCAGGAATTGTAAAAATTAATGAACCACGTTGGCGGAGCCTGTGCTTTGAGACTTAGAAAGAGAAAGAAGAAAAAGGGAAGATTTCATAAACGGTTTAGGGTTGCTATTGATTAAGTCCAGACTGGAAATTGATAATTAGCTATTAGCCATCAAATTCTTGAATTGTTTCAATTAAGCGATCAATTTCTCCAGGGATGGTGAAATAGTGAACGCAGGCGCGAACGCAGTCTGGATTGTTGATTGTCCTCACAAGTATGCCTTGTGTTTCCAAAAATTCTACTAACTTTTGATGGTTTGGTTTGTCTTTAAGTTTGAAGGAGACAAGACCTGATTCTGGTGGTGCATTTCGCAGACATTGGATGCTGGGAATTTCAGCTAAACGTTGCCAGAGATATTTACTCAAATTTCGGATTTGTTGATAACATTCCTCTGGGGTTCCCCATTGCTGATGTAGCGCGATCGCTGCCCTTAAGCCTGCGTAAAGTGGATAGGCGGATGTTGCTACTTCATATCTTCGCCCGTCCGGTTGCCAACTGTAGGGTAAAGATTTACTGGGTACAATACTGCGCCAACCAATAAAGGTGGGATTTAAGCTTTCTAAGGCTTCCGGTCGCACGTAAAGACCGCCCACACCTTCTGGCCCACACAACCATTTGTGGCCAGTAAAGGCATAAAAGTCAACAGCTAATTCTGTTAAATTTAGTGGCAAAGAACCCACAGATTGAGCCGCATCTACCAAAATTCTTACAGGCTGATGATTATGGGAATGCTGGCGTACTGCCTCAGCAATTTCACCCAGGGGTAGGACTTGTCCGGTGTTCCAGAGAAGATGACTCAGGACTACCATTTTGGTTTTCGGGTGCAGATGATCGGTAATCGCTGCTACTGGATTGCCTTCGTTCAATGTCGCCATTAGGGGACAGCAGTCAACTTCGATGCCAAAACGCCGCTGAAGTTCCTGTACAGTTGCAATAATACCTGGGTGTTCGCAGTCAGAAATCAGTAAGCGATCGCCTGTTTGCCAGTCGATACCCCACAAGGCGATATTGCAGCCTACGGTGACATCTTCAGTTAGAGTAATAGTCTCTGGCGGAACGTTGAGGGATTTGGCGATCGCGCTTCTAGTTTCATTCGCCTCCTTGATAACCCAAGCGTTGACCTCTGCCGAAAATGGCCCCGAACGCTGCACGTATTCATACGACTGGTAAATCGCATCCAAAGCCGCTTGGGGCATCGGGCCTTGACCGCCATAATTGAAATAGGCTTTATTCGCCAAGGCTGGAAATTGCTGGCGATGATCCAGCGAGTCCTTGGTTTTCTGTAAATTGGACATGAGTTTGCGTCACTATATAACTTTATAGAGTTATCCACCTTTTAAGGTAGGGTTGTTTCATTCTGTACTTTTCTGGCTAGATAAGCTCAGATTATAAAAAAAAGAACCGCAAAGACGCTAAGGACAAGGGAGAAAAGACCAGTAGTAAGGACGGCAAAGTATTGGGTTGTCATCAATCTACTATTTTTGGGATAAAAAAGTTGTGTCAGGAAACGCAGCCAGCTCAATCTCTGTTAGCTTGAAGTTATGCTGCTAACTGTTGAGATGCTGCGGCACTACCAACGCTGTAGTCGCCGAGCTTTTTTAGATGTATACGGAGATCCTACTCGACAGGATTTTCAGAATGATTTTCGCGCCAAACTGCAACAGGATCGGTATGCTCTACAGCAAACTATTCTGGCAGGGCGAACTTATGATAAACCAAATTTTCCTTACGGAGATTGGGACGCAGGTGCAAATGCCACTAAGGTATTGATGCAACGAGGCGTTGAACTAATTTACCGAGGAGTGCTGCTGGCAGATTTTGGGGAAGCACAAGAGTATTTTGTCGAGACAACGGCGGAAACCAATTACCAATTACCACCGGGAATTTCTCTAATAAGTCGTCCCGATTTGTTGGTTAAACAACCAGGACACTCTAACTTTGGAGATTGGATTTACGTCCCCGTTGACATTCATCTAGGTAAGCGTCCTAAGCAAGAATATCAAGTTGTCGCTGCTTATCACGCTTTGCTACTGGCAACTATGCAGGGAGTTTTACCGAGTCAAGCTTGGTTAATGTTGCGTCGCCCAAACCCTCACTATACGGTAAGTTTGAGTAAATGCCTGCCTCAGATGCAGTCGGTTTGCCTTGAATGTATAGAAATGCTGCTTCAAGAGCAAGAGCCAGAGGTGTTTATTTCTCGTCATCGGTGCAATCTTTGTCCTTGGTTGAACGAGTGCTATGGCGTGGCAAAATCTCAACAGCACATCTCTTTACTTGCGGGTGTTACGCCTAGCCGCTACCAGTATTTGCGATCGCTTGGACTAACGAGTGTAGAGTTGCTGGCTGATGCTGATTTTACGGAGTTAGAGCCTGTTTTGGGGGAGGAGGCGGCACAATTGTTGATTTGCCAAGCGCAATGCGCGATCGCAAATCAAGCAATGCCTTTGACAAGTTCCGCCCAACAGTTTACTATCCCCAAAGATTTACTCGCTTCCCCCATAGAATTGTATTTTGATATTGAGGCAGAGCCAGGGCTGGATCTTGACTATCTGCTAGGAGTTTTGGTTGTTGATCGCCAAGCCAAAACTGAAACGTTTCATCCCTTTGTAGCAGAACAACCAGCTTCGGAAGGCTTAATCTGGCAACAATTTTTAGATTTGGTGACAGCTTATCCTCAAGCCCCCATTTTCCATTTCTGCGATTACGAAGTCCTGACCGTGAAGCGGCTGGCTAAGTGCTACAACACGCCGCGAGAGGTGAGAGAAACTATCTTGTCCCGCTTTGTTGACATCCATCTGTGGGTAACAACTACGGTGACAATGCCTGTGGAAAGTTACGCCCTCAAACCAATTGCCCATTGGATAGGCTTTGAGTGGCGCGATCCTGGAGCTAATGGACAGTTGTCCATATATTGGTATGACCAATGGTTAAAAACAGGCGATCGCACTTTCCTTGATACCATTATTCGCTACAACGAAGATGATTGCCGCGCCACCCATCACCTTAAAGATTGGCTAGTAAACTTTTTGCAGGATTTGTAGAGTAGGCATTGCCCACCCTACTCCTTTACAAAATCCTCATAAATTTAAAGATTTGGTGTAGCTGTCTCTTCAATAACCTCTTCTTAAGAGAATCTTATCTTTATGTTGATAAGGTACTGTGTGATTTGCTTAACACATTTTCACCATACTGTCATGCAGAAAATTACCAGATTTTTGAAGCCATTAAGAAAAATTTCTCTAGGTTTAGTCGGTGGATTCACCACTGCCATAATCACAGCGCATCCCTCTGGGGCAGTTACGATTACAGGAGTAGATTTTTTAGGACAATCGACCTTTCCCACTCAAACCTTTTTTCAGGAAACACAATTGGGAGGGTTATCGGGAATTACTTATGACCCAGCTAAAAATGTTTATTACAGTATTTCCGATGACCGCAGTCAGTTTAATCGGGCTAGGTTCTACACGCTCCAGATCGATATCAGTGATGGGTTGGAACAGGGGGAAGTAACTCCTTTAGAAGTGACAACCCTGTTAAATCAAAATAATCAGCCTTTTCCCGCTTTAAGTCTCGATCCAGAAGGTATAGCCCTTACTAGCAATGGAACTGTGTTTATTTCTTCTGAAGGAGATGCCAATCAATTAATCAATCCCTTCGTTAACGAGTTTTCCTTATCTGGACAGCAATTAAAAGCTTTACCTGTTCCTGAAAAGTTCTTTCCCACTGCCGATAAAAGTAGTGGTATTCGCAACAATTTAGCTTTTGAAAGCCTGACGCTGACACCAAACCAAAAATACTTGTTTACAGCTACAGAGAATGCTCTGTTTCAGGATGGTGCCGCCGCTGACATTAATATTAGCAGCCCTTCCCGGATTTTAAAGTACGATGTGAGCGCCGGAAAGCCAGTAGCAGAATTTTTATATGTGACCGAGCCAGTGGCAGCAGCACCGATTCCGGCTACAGAATTTAAAACTAATGGATTAGTTGATTTACTAGCTGTTGATGATAATACATTCCTCAGTTTAGAACGGTCTTTCTCGGTGGGAGTGGGAAATACTATTAAGCTGTTTGAGGTATCTTTAGAAAAAGCTACTGACATCAGCAATATTAACAGCCTCAGCCAGATTGACATTAAGTCCATCAAAACCGCAAAGAAAGAGCTGTTGCTTGATTTCTCGGAATTAAAATTGACTTTAGATAATATTGAAGGTCTGACCTTTGGCCCAGATTTGGCAGATGGGCGAAAGTCGTTGATTGTTGTCAGCGACAACAACTTTAGCGATACTCAGTTCACTCAGATCCTAGCTTTTGGTGTCAAGACCAGATCACCTCGTGCAGTTCCGGAACCGAGTGCGATCGCATCTTTGGCTTTTCTCGCACTTGTCGGACTCCAACTCAAGCGCCGCGTCCACAGCTCCTGAACCCTCCCTGCTGGCGAAAAGAGAGCCTTTATTCCTTCTTAAAGCCTCCTCCCCGCAGGCGGGGACGGGGTTTGGGAAGGGTTCCAAACTGCTGCTAAAAATTCTTTTTTAAACCTATTGACAAACTTGTTTAGAGTTGCAATAATAGATTCTGGCTTGAAAAACGAAGCCAAATAAGGGACTGTAGTTCAATTGGTTAGAGCACCGCCCTGTCACGGCGGAAGTTGCGGGTTCGAGCCCCGTCAGTCCCGTAAAAAGTAGGGGTGGGCAAATAAACCCACCCCTATGCCTATTATCAGGTAGAACAGATATAGAAAGATAACAAGAGAAGTAAGCTGTGACCGTTAGAGTTCGGATTGCACCAAGTCCTACTGGAAATTTACACATTGGTACGGCGAGAACGGCTGTATTTAACTGGCTGTTTGCCCGACATCATGGCGGCAAATTCATCCTGCGAATCGAAGACACAGATGAAATGCGATCGCGCCCCGAATATACTCAGAACATCCTTGATGGTTTGAGCTGGCTGGGGCTGAATTGGGATGAAGGGCCACTATTTCAATCAAAGCGCCTCGACCTCTATCGGCAAGCCATTCAAACCTTGCTAGATAAAGGCTTTGCTTATCGCTGTTACACCAGCGAAGGCGAACTGGAGGAAATGCGGGAAGCTCAGAAAGCAAGAAAAGAAGCTCCCCGCTACGACAACCGCCACCGCAACCTGACACCAGAGCAGCAAACTGCCTATGAAGCAGAAGGTCGCCGCCCGGTGATTCGCTTCAAAATAGATGATGACAGGGAAATTGCCTGGAATGACCTGGTGCGGGGAAGAGTGAGCTGGAAAGCCAGCGATCTTGGCGGCGACATGGTGATTGCGCGTGCGTCAGATAATCCTATTGGTCAGCCGCTTTACAACTTGGCAGTAGTGGTGGATGACATTGATATGCAAATCAGCCATGTCATCCGAGGCGAAGATCATATCGCCAATACAGCCAAACAGATTTTGCTATATGAAGCGCTGGGAACGACTGTACCGGAATTTGCCCACACGCCTTTGATTTTGAATCAAACCGGACAAAAATTGTCTAAACGAGATGGAGTGACTTCCATTTTCGACTTCAAAAAGATGGGCTACACCGCTCCCGCTTTAGTCAATTACATGACGTTGCTGGGGTGGACAGCGCCAGACTCGACTAAGGAAATCTTTACCTTGGAAGAAGCGGCTAAAGAGTTTAGCTTTGAGCGAGTCAACAAGGCTGGGGCGAAGTTTGACTGGGATAAGCTGAATTGGCTCAACAGTCAGTATCTGCACAAAATGCCAGTGGATGAGCTGTTAGAGCAGTTGATTCCCTATTGGCAAGAAGCAGGGTATGAATTCGATCCGGTAAGCGATCGCCCTTGGCTAGAAAAGCTGACTTCCCTGTTGGGAGCAAGTTTGGTTCGGTTGCAAGATGCAGTCGAGATGAGTCGAATTTTCTTTAGCCAAACCGTAGCTTACAGCGAAGAAGCACTAACTCAATTACAGCAAGAAGGCAGCGATACCGCTTTTTCTGGGATTCTGAATGCCTTAGAAAATCATCAATCTCTAAGCGTAGAGGTAGCTCAAGACATCATCAAACAGGTGACAAAAGAGAAAAACCTGAAGAAAGGGTTAGTGATGCGAAGTCTCAGAGCCGCCCTTACCGGAGAACTGCACGGCCCCGACCTGATGGAATCTTGGGCGATATTGAATCAACGGGGACTGGATAAGTTGCGCTTAAACCAAGCGCTGGAAAAGTAAAAAGTAAAAAGGCAAAAGGCAACAGAAAGAAATTGTTTTTTGCCTTTTTCTGCGGAACTCAGTATGGGAGAGGCGCGTCACTGCTAATTTCAATCCTTAATAGGTATTGAAACCCGCGTCCCGCTAAAATACTACACCAATTTATGAATAAGTCTAATAACCAAGGTGCCTTTGGTAGAGTAGTGAGGATGTACAAATCCGTACCCAATCTAAGGGAAAGATTACTACGGAAGCCTGTCAGGGCAACCATTACCAGCTTAGCCCTGATAACACTTGGGCTAATTAGCCTTTCCAAAGTGCAAGCCCAGTCAGTACAATCTCCGCCAATCTTCGAGAATGTGACCCTTGGCCCCAGGTTTTCTCCCGACCCCCTGACCATTCGCGGCATCAGCGGCGGTGAAGTGTCAGCAGCAAAAATCGCTGGTCGCCAAGAAACCGCCACCGGGCCTTGTGTTGGTTTTACAGACGAAAAGCCTGACCATACAGTGGTTTTGACTTCGTTTTTTAACTATCTAGCAATCGAAGTCCAAAGCCCCGAAGACACAACTATAGTCATCAAAGGCCCTGGTGGCAGTTGGTGCAACGATGAGTATCAAGGGAAAAATCCTGGGCTTGCTGGACAATGGCAACCTGGTACTTATGGAATTTGGGTGGGTTCCTACGACAAAAGTAAGTTTCACCCCTACATCATCAAAATTAGTGAAGTAAACTTGCTCAATCCAGGCCCCTTCCGGCGTTAATTACTTGCGGCTACCAGTCGCCACCGCTACCGCCTCCGCCACTACTGCCGCCGCCAAAATCGCTGCTGCTACAGTCACTGCTGTAACTAGTGACATCTGAACTCCAGCTACTGCTGCTGGTGTCGGAACTAATACTGCTGGTAGTGTCACTGTTGGTGCCTAAACTCCAGCCGTTGTAGCTTTCGGTACTTGATGTGCAAGCAGTGGACGTGCTGGCACACTAGCAACGGTCAAAATCAGTAAACTAGCCCAACCCATCTGTTTAAGCATATTTTTGCTGGCTTGGCAAGAAGGCACCTAGGCGATATTAACCACATTTTTCGTGAGCAATATTCCAGAATGTTGATGAACGCTTGTAGGCTATATATGAGATAAATTTGAGTTTAAAGAGCTGTGACGTTCAAAATTGGTTTATTAGGGCTGGGGACAGTCGGCATGGGTACGGCGGAGATTTTGCTAGATCCGCGATCGCGTCATCCGCTGCTTTCTGAAATAGAGATTTATCGAGTGGGAGTGCGATCGCTTGACAAACCCCGACCTGTACAACTGCCAGAAGCCCTCCTGACAACGGATTTAGAGAGTATAGTCAGCGATCCAAATATTGATATTGTGGTGGAGGTAATTGGGGGATTGGAACCAGCGCGATCGCTAATTTTAAAAGCGATCGCCAGTGGTAAGCACGTAGTCACGGCTAATAAAGCAGTAATTTCCCGATACGGAGATGAAATTTATACCGCTGCTAATCAGGCGGGTGTTTATGTGATGCTAGAGGCAGCTGTAGGCGGCGGCATCCCGGTGATTCAACCCCTGAAGCAAGCGCTAGGTGTCAACCGAATTCACTCGGTCACAGGCATTGTTAACGGCACGACTAACTACATTCTCAGCCGGATGCAAACTGAGGGGGGAGAATTTGGCCATATTTTGGCAGATGCCCAGCAACTCGGTTACGCCGAAGCCGATCCAACTGCTGATGTAGATGGTTTAGATGCCGCCGATAAGATAGCGATTCTGGCTTCCTTGGCGTTTGGGGGACGGATTAAACTGCCAGACGTTTACTGTGAGGGTATTTCTAAGGTAAGTGCAGCAGATATTGCTTACGCAGAAAAATTGGGGTTTGTGATTAAATTACTAGCGATCGCAAAACGGGGACTGGGGGAAGAATCAAAGCAATCTCCTCTGTCAGTGAGAGTTCATCCCACCCTTGTCCCTAAGACGCATCCCCTCGCCAGTATCAGTGGTGTCTACAACGCTATCCTCGTAGAAGGCGAACCGATTGGGCAAGTAATGTTTTACGGAAGGGGTGCGGGTTCTGGCCCCACTGCCAGCGCCGTTGTGTCGGATATTTTAAATATTGCCGCCGTTTTGAAAAGCACTCCCAACGCGCAGATGCTTCATCCACTATTAAGTTGTTCCCATCAAGATTATTGCGCGATCGCGCCCATAGACGAGCTAGTAACGCGGTTTTACGCCCGCTTTCTCACCTTGGATCGTCCAGGCGTAATTGGCAAATTGGGAACAAGTTTCGGCAACCACAATGTTAGCCTCGAATCCGTCGTCCAGACTGGCATTCACAACGAACTTGCCGAAATTGTCGTCGTTACTCACGATGTCCGAGAAGGAAATTTTAGACAAGCCCTAGATGAAATTCGCACCCTGGATACCATAGACAGTATTCCCAGCATTTTACGAGTTTTATGAATAGGCAACAGGCAACAAGTGACAGGCAAAAATTCCGGCTTTTTTTTCCTGTTTCCCTTCAAAATTGTAGGATGGGCAAGATGCCTACCTTCGTAGGAATGGCTTTTTGCCTTGTTCTAGCAGCGTCGGAAAAATCAGCTGTAGCTAATGAGATTTTCCCTGCACCCCCCCCGTCAATCCAGGGAACACCTGGGGTAACTGAATCACTTTGCCCAAAGCCAGCCCTAGATCGCGTGACTCGTCATACAGTTGTCGCTGGTGAAACTCTGCAAAGCATTGCCAGTAAATACAATCTCATCTCTGCTACCCTCATGGGCATGAACCCGTCTTTACGACAAGGCAAAGCACCAGTAGGGGCAGAAATTTTGATTCCTCCCTACAATGGCATTCGCGTCCAAGTTCCTACCGGGAAAACTTGGGAAGATGTAGCCAAAACCTACCGAATCCGGGCGGATGTACTATATGAGGTGAACGGTTGCCAGAAAAATCCTAGAGTTGTATTCGTACCTGGGGTAAATTGGTCGCCTGCAAGTCTCGCTGGACGTAATAACCGGAAACTAGCCCAGTATCCCTTACCCGCAACGGCAGCGATCGCGCTTGGTTATGGCTGGCAGATAAATCCTATTAGGAATGAAGTTGCTTTCCACAGCGGTATAGATTTGTTAGCCGAAACTGGGACACCTGTACTGGCAGTAGATCCGGGGACTGTAGCCTTTGCTGGCGATCGCGGAAATTACGGCAATTTAGTAGTCATTAATCATTCGGGAGGTCGTCAAACCCGTTATGCCCACCTTGCCACAATTGATGTAAGTCTTGGCGAAAAAGTTAACCAGGGAGATGTCCTGGGAACAGTTGGTTCCACAGGACTCCCTGATTTAGACAAACCCCATCTGCATTTTGAGTTGCGCTACAACTCTAATTTAGGCTGGGTGGCACAAGATCCACAACCTTACCTTCAGCCAGTAGCTGTTAATAGATACTAGGTAATGGGTATTGAGAGCTACTTTACCTATTACCCATTACCAATTACCAAACCCCGCACGCTTAAGAAGCATCTCACGCCTTTTTATAGATGCGGATATAGTCAATATCCAAGTAAGTCGGGAACACATTCGTTGTTTGAGGACATCCTGAAAAGCTGCCGCAGTCACCGACAAGATCCCCCACTGACAGCACCATTGGAGAAGCCGGAAACTTTTGCGTGGTAGTAAACTTTTGCACACCATCGACAAGCCATGTCAATTTTCCGGGTTCCCAAATCACCGTGTACTCGTGAAACTTGTTGGTGTAGTCTGATTCGTACAGCTTAGAAACTTCAGTCTCGTGTTTACCTGCTGCTGAATAGTGCTGTGTAAATATATTTTCATTCGGCAGGCTTCCTCTGACTTCAGCAAAGTCGATTTCCGGGGGCCATTTAAAGTCCTGTCGCCACAGTGAAATGTAGCCTTGAGTGCCTGCACCTTGAGGCATACGCGCCCGAACTACCCAACGCCCGTAGGTTTGTGCTGTTAGTTGGGTAAAACCCCCAGCAGTGTAAGGATACAGAATTCCATTGCGAGTTACGTTTTCTTTGGCAATTTTGAGGCGCAAATATCCGTCTTGTACGATGAGTGCTGAGTCTCCATTCCACCACGAAACCGCCCCTCCTGTACTTGGTTTACCCCAGTATCGGACGTATTTTGATTTATCGAGGGTACCGGATTTGAACTCATCGCTAAAGGTCATAGTCCAGCCGGGAATCTTGCGATCGCTTCTGGTTTTTGAACCTTTTGCCGAAACTGTTCCACTAAATATGGAAACGGCTAAAAACAGAGAAAAAAGCAGAACAAGGAAAACTCTTTGTTTTTTCATGCCTAGAAATAGTTAACGGTTTCTCGACGGCAAACAACGGTCTAATTAACCTTTCTAACTTGGTTAATATTTACCGGAAATTGCCCAATAAATCTGCCATAAGAAATAAATTTCTATTTCGCAGAATCCCAATGCAGAGAATTGTTTTAATGCAAAGATCCGCGTAGGCAGTGCAAAGGTATGCAAAGAGTTATAGTTACTCTTTTGTCCTTTGCAATTACTTCTGCATCCTCTGCGTTAAAGCGTTTTAGCGCTCGTTATGTTTACTAAATTGCCAGCTATTGACAATTGGTTCAAATCATGATCGAATTTATTTCCTGGTGCATAACACTCACAAACAGAGGATTCTCAGCGATCGCAAGGTTTTAAAACCTTCTGTTGCTCCTCGCTGATGCCTAATAGGAGTTGTATAGTTCGATGCACTCCTTGGCGGACTTATTCCAGCTTTTGTAGTAGCGATCGCTTCCAACAGCACAAGTTTTTAGGAGTAGATAAAAAGCTAGCTGAGTCCACTCCCCAGTAGGATTTTTTAATGCAAAGAGCGCTTTTGTAAACGTTCTCCTTATGCAAAGAAATCTTTTTGCATATTGAGAGCGATTACTTCTGCATCATTTGCATTAAAAAATTATTCTTGTCTACTGAAAAAATTCGTAAGCCCCAATGTCATACTTTTGCCCTAGCGGTCGGCTCGATCCCGCATAATCATTAGGAACTTCACTAAGTCTAGTACCAGCCTCAATTAATGGCGAACCGACTTTTAACTGGTAGTCACTTGCCACCGTAGATCCCAGATTTAGTAACATCGGGTTTGCGTTCACGTCGCCGCTACCCGCAGCAACACCCGCACTGCCACCGAACCAAGCGTTATTCTGAAATGTCGATTTAGTTTTGTCTGACATTTCCGTCATCTCTCCGTCGCCAGCTTGGTAAAAAATGTTGTTGGCAATCAGATTACTCTTATGCCCTTTATCATCTTCGATGAGAAGCATGGCTCGCCCCGCTTTGTAAAACGTGTTGTTGGCAATAACAAAGTTTTTCATGCCCCCGCCGTTGCCATAGCTTGAATAGTAGGCGAAGCCTGTAATGCCCCCGATGACAATATTGTTGCGGATTGTGATGTCCTTGACTGGATTGGAAGATCCATAGGGTTCATTAGCTGCCTGAATCCCGCTAGCTGGTTTACCGTAACGGTAAAATTCCGTATTGTTGGTGGTGTAAATGAGGTTTCTCTCTACTGTGATGTCAGTGGCGTTATCCAGGTACAGATTCACGCTGTAGTTGTCATGCACCTTATTACCAGAGGCAACACCGCCGTCGGTGAGAACAATGCCGATTCCCTCACCATAGTTCTCATACACATGGTTATTGCTGATGGTTATGTTAGTTGCCATACTGCTGCCGATAGCTTGCGGCCATCCACCACCTGTGTTACGGCTCTTATTAACCAGGCAATTTGAGTAAACGGTGTTGTTTTTGATCTGAATGTTTGAGGCGGTGGTCATATTTTTGTCGTAACCGACAAAGATAGCGTTCCGGTAAGAGTCCTCAATGACGTTGTTGAGGATTTGGATATTGTTGCCACCCCAGGAGACAATTCCGACAAATTTAGCGTTGTCTAGTTCAAAGCCCTTGAAGATGTTATGGCTGCCAGCTACGTTCACTATGTTGGTGTTGCTTGGCGTTCGAGAGCCATCTAGGATTACTTTCTCCCCTGGATAGGATTGGTAGCTAATCGGATTGCTAGAGGTGCCGACGCTGCCGATGTATTGTTCTTGTGAAAACCTGTAGGTGCCTCCCCGGACATATACCGTATCGCCTGGGTCTGCCTTGGTAGCTGCGTGGGTGATGGTGGCAAATGGACTGTTTTGGCTCCCAGAATTGCTATCACTACCATTGGTTGCAACGTAGTAGGTGGTTATAGCTAGTCCTGGTTTTGCAAGTCCGAGGCTAATAACGGGGGCGGCAAGAATCAACAGCAGTCGCGATCCAGAAGACTGTATTTTAGACATTTTTTTCCTCTTCGGAAAAGAACAAGAAAGCTAGACATGACTCTGCTGGGCGATTTTATGAAGCTTCATAAGAACTTCATAAAATCGGTCTGCTAAATCCTAGCTGTAGTTAATACCTATTGAGATCCGCAATTCTACTGTCATACTTTCGGAATAAACGATGAATTTCAATAAAACTGGCTTTATTTTTAGGCTGTTTCTGTAGTCACCACTTGCGTTTGAAAAAATGTTACATAGAATCTAAGCAAGAGTGCGTAAACTGTACTTCATATAAACAATATATATATGCGATCGCTACCCAGCTCCAACCAGGTGTAACCCAAATAAGTATGGCGCTTGTAGAGCTTTTTATTGCCCCTAAATCAAGGATTATTAGGGATAACCTTAACTTATGACTGGATTTTAGGACTGGTGCGTTACTCTGACAAAGAGTGCATCCTATGCGATCTCAAGGTTTAGAAGGCTTTGTCACCCACTTTGACAGGGTTGGGGATCGCGATCGCTACATTCCCAACAAAAAACCCCCTACTGTAGGGGGTTTTTTGTTGGGTGCTTTTTGGGACTACGTGTTTACTAACTCAGGCTGTTTCTCCGGGCCCGATGGCTCCTCGGTGATGCCGTACATGGAGCTGTAAAGTTTGACATACTCCTTAGCGGACGTATCCCAACTGAAGTCCATCTGCATTCCCCGCTTCTGCAACTCCTGCCACTGAGGTTTGAAGCGGAAGCCTTCCCAAGCTCGTACCATGCAGGTATAGAGGTCTAGGGGTTCATAGCGATCGAAGCAGTAACCAGTCCCAGCGTGTTGCATCGGGTCGTGGAATGAAACCGTATCGACTAAGCCACCAGTGCGCCGCACAATCGGTACGCAACCGTAACGCATGGATAACATTTGGCTAATGCCGCAAGGCTCGAAGCGGCTGGGCATCAGGAAGGCATCTGAGCCAGCATAGATGCGTCGGGCGAGGGCATCGTTATAGAGTAAGTAGTTTGCCATGCGACCTGGGAAACGAGATGCCATCTGCCACATTTGGGTTTCATAGTAGCGATCTCCCGTACCCAGCAGCACAAACTGAGCGTCAGTATACGACATGAACCGATCGAGCATCTGAATCACCAGATCGATGCCCTTCTGCTCCACCAATCGCGTTACCATGCCAATTAAAAAGGCATTTTTGTTAACTTCTAAGCCGACTTCTTCTTGCAGTGCAATCTTGTTAGCTTGGCGTTTGTCAAGGGTATCGATGGTGAAAGTCTGTGCGATGTATTTATCAGTGGCGGGGTCATAAACCTCGGTGTCGATGCCGTTGACAATGCCGGATAACTTGCCACTGATGAAAGACAGCAAGCCTTCCAAAGTTTCGCCATACGCCGCAGTTTGGATCTGCTGGGCGTAGGTGGGAGAAACGGTGTTCACCTTGTTAGCAAACTGCACCGCTGCTGCCATCGTGTTGTGACCCTGCATATACCAGGGACACCAGGTAATTTTTTCTAAATACCAGCGCCACGGCCCTTGATAAGCCAAGTTGTGAATCGTGAAGACGCTGGTGATATCGGGATCTTGGTGCATCCACACTGGAATCATGCCAGTGTGCCAGTCGTGGCAATGGACAATTTGCGGTTTCCAATAGTTCCAGCAAAACTCTGCTGCACCGTTGGCAAACAGGGTGAACCGCCAGTCTTCATCTTCCCCAGAATAAATGCGGCGGGGCAGGAAGGCAGGATGACCAAATAGATAAAGCGGCACATCGGTTCCAGGCAGAACGCTTTCGTAAACGTCGAAAGACTGGAACATGGCACAACCCGACCAGATAGGATCTTTGGGGATCTCCATTTTGTCGGGCAACATACCGTAGTAGGGCATGAATATTCGCACATCATGCCCCATTTTTCGCAGAATTTTTGGTAAGGCACCAACTACATCGCCCATCCCACCAACTTTGGCGACGGGGGCTGCTTCAGCTGCAACAAACAGAATTCGCATGATTGCTCGCGTTTCCTGAAATATTTTGTTACATCATACCGAGTCTGGGGATCGGCTACCTGATTTTGGGTTTTTGATTTGGGATTTTGGATTAATGACCGCGCCCGACTTCAGTAAAAATCTCTTCTAAAATTGCAGAAGCTCCCTGTTCCCGTAACCGATGGGCAAGTTGAATTCCTATTTGTTCCGCATCGCTGGCAGCACCGCTAACGGTATCTTTAATCAGCCGCTTGCCGTCCAAACTGGCAACCATCCCCGTTAAGGTGAGGGTATCGCCGTCAATCTGAGTATTAACCCCGATTGGTACTTGACAACCGCCCTCTAGTGTCCGAAGAAAGGCTCTTTCAGCGTAGCAGCGTTGAGCAGTGGGTTTATGCTCTAGTGCTTTGAGTAAATCCAGAATTTCGGTGTCACCCTCGCGGCATTCAATGCCTAAAGCGCCTTGTCCAACGGCGTGAAGAGAAATTTCAGCAGGTATGACTTGATGGATGCGATCGCTCATATCCAGCCGTTGCAACCCAGCCACAGCTAAAATAATTGCGTCGTATTCACCTGTATCTAGTTTTGCCAACCTAGTATTCAAGTTGCCCCGAATATCTTTAAACGATAGGTGAGGATAGTGGTGGCGCAGCTGTGCCAGCCGCCGCAAGGAAGACGTTCCCACTACAGCACCTTCAGGCAGGGTGTCGAGTTGCTTGTCTTTGTGCTTTTCATGCACCACCAAGGCATCAGCCGGATTTTCCCGTTCGCTGACGCATCCTAAAACCAACCCTTCTGGCAAGTTGGTAGGCAAATCTTTCAGGGAATGCACCGCGAAGTCTGTCTCGTGGTTGAGCATTCCCACTTCGAGTTCTTTGGTAAATAGTCCCTTATCACCAATCTTGGCTAAGGCAACATCTAGAATTTTGTCACCTTGAGTCGCCATCGTGTGGATTTCAAAGGTGCAATCTGGAAAGTGTTTCTGGAGTTGTGCTTGCACCCAATAAGTCTGGACGAGTGCGAGTTGGCTTTTACGAGAACCGATGCGGATGGTACGGGTAGGACTGGAAACTGTAGGGGACATATAGCGATCACCTGAACACAGCAAATAAAGTCACTTTATCTAGACTACCGCAGGCGTGACTGTAATAAGCCTGGAGTTTGATGTCAACGCTCTCAATCTAAGTTAAGTAATATGAATTCTCCCTGATGCTGGAAGCGAGGCAGTCATCGCTGATTTACGTCTAGCAGTGACAGCATAATTGATAGAGCGATCGCATTCTTGCCGCAAATAAAACTACTGACTACAAGCCATTGCCAATCAGGATAAACGGTGCCCAATAATAGGGGTGGCTAAGGTGAGCGCTTACATTAGGTGAACTATTGCGAACATGTTCGACGGCAAAAATGCCCTGCGCTTGACCCAAAGCTGTAGAATCGCCAGTAATCAGGGCGATTTGGGTTTGGCGAAGAGCTTCGGCTTTTGTGGTGTTGCTCTTTTTTAGATTTGCATAGAAGGTATTCATCAAGGTTTGAGTCCCGCCATCGTCAACCGTCCACAGGGAAGCGATCACAGCCCTTGCCCCTGCCCTCTGCATCTGGTAGCCTAAGCCGAGAATCTCTTCGCCGTTCCCCAGTTTTCCGCCCAATCCGGTTTCACAGGCAGAAAGAACTACCAAATCGACGTTCTTGAGGCTCCAATTTTGGATATCTCGGAGGGTGATGCGATCGCCATTTCCAAAGAGAATAAAGGAATCGTCCGGTGTCCCTACGACAAACGCGGCATGAGTGGCGAGATGCACGACGGTGTAGTCATCCATTTTAGGAACAGTGACTTGGGGAGTGAAAGCTTTATCGATGAGTTGGGTTGTAGCGGGAATAGTTTTGGCTAAATTCTCCACCTCGGTTCCAGCAAAGGGCAACCCGGCAAAGTCAAAGGATTGTCCGCCAACGGTGAAGCTGTAGCGTCCCGTTGCAAAGGCACCGGCTAAGACTTGCATTTGGCGTTGCGGTTTGGTGTTGAGGTCGGTGAGGGATGCGGCAGTAATATTATTGATGCGGTAGCGTTGCACTAACCATTGTTGACCGTCGTACAAAGCGGCTAGGGGAATGTAACGCAGTTGAGCGTCGGGTGCGTAGATAATCGTTTGGGCATCTGCGGCTTTGAGGTCGGCTTCTAGGGGTTTAATCAGCCAGTTGTAGAGTTGTTGTGCGGGAGTTTTGGCGTCGGCTGCGGGGTCTTGTAAAGCGCTACGGAAGGCTGCAATTGTCTCGTTGAGTTGTTGCTTAGTAACTTGGACGGTGCGGCGAATCGGGGGAGAGTCAGGCGTGGTGAGGATGAGTTCGATGCGATCGTCCAGAATTAAAGGGTAGAGGAGGACGGCGTTTTGTTGCAGATTCTTGAGGTTATCTTGTAAGGCGTTGAAGTCTCCCATCCGCAGCAGCAAATCCTGAGATAGGGTTTCGGGACTTCGCTGTGTCACCAGTGCTAGCACTTCTGGACTCCTAGTGAAGTTGTTAAACTCCTCCCTAATCGTTTCTTGGGCGTTCACCAGTTGGGCGATACGCTGTTCTTGAGTAGGGGTAAATGTGTTGTTTTGTTGTTTAAGCTGTCGCAGTTGGGTGAGTTCTTTGCCAATTTCAACGGCTTTATTGAGAATTGCCTGATAGCTCGTCCACGTCTGTTGTTCGGGTGGGAGATTGGGCAAGCCTTGAGCGGTATTATTATTGCCGCGCACGTCGTCCAGATAATCGTCGAGTTCTTGGACTTTGAGGAGATCGAGGACTTGTTGCGCTTCAAGGACTCGGTCTTGTTTGAAGAGAAGGTCAGCTAGAGCGCGGTAGCTGCCTGCCACGGTTTCCGTAAAAGTCTGCTGATGCTTTTGTGACCATCCCCGAATGTTGCGCCGAGTGGCTTCTGCAATATTGACGGATTGCTTGTAGAAAACAATCGCTAGTTCTGGCTGATCTTGTTCGGCTAGCAGCTTACCGATATCGCTAAGAACTCTACCTTCTGCTCCGCGATTTTCGATTTCCCGGGCAATAGCCAACGCCTGCTGATAGAACTCAATCGCCTCTCTGTACTGCCCTAGAGAATAGTAAGCAAAACCCAGATTACTCAGAGAGTAGCAATACAGAGAGCGATCTTCGATTTCCCGGGCAGTAGCCAACGCCTGCTGATAGAACTCAATCGCCTCTCTGTATTGCCTCAGGGAATAATAAGCATTCCCCAGATTACTCAGAGTGTAGGCTTTCCTAGTACGAATACCACGGCGCTGATTACTCAGAATGATGGGATCACCGAGGCGATCGCTCGAGTGAACGCGATCTTCCATTTCCCGTTTAATAGCCAACGACTGCCGATAGAACTCAATCGCCTCTCTGTATTGCCCCAGAGAATAGTAAGCAAAACCCAGACTATGCAGAGAGTCGGACTCCCAATGGCGTTCGCCGAGTTTCCGGGCATTAGTCAATGCCTGCTGATAGAACTCAATCGCTTCTTTGTGTTGCTTTAACTGAGCGTAAATCCTACCCAACTGCTCCAGAGCAGTGCCTTCCTGTCGGCGATCGCCGAGTTTCCGGGCATTAGCCAACATCTGCTGACTCTGCTCAATCTGATTTCTGTACAGATGAGAGGGCTTGTATTGCCCCAAGGCAACGTAAGCATTATCTAAATACCATTGAATACCCATTTTCCCTGGAAAATCGCCGAGTTCCTGGGCAATAGCCAATGACTGCTGATAGACCTCAATTGCTTCTTTGTATTGTCCCGAGGCATCATAAGCTTTACCCACACCCCACAGAGAGTAGATTTCTCCCTGGCGATCACCGAGTTCCCGTGTAATAGCTAAGGACTGCTGATAGACCTCAATCGCTTCTTTGTATTGCCCTAAAGGAACGTAAGCCTCACCCAAACTCCGTAGCAAGTAAGCTTCCCCTTGGCGCTCGCCAATTTTCCGTTGAATTGCTAGCACCTGTTGATAAGACTCAATTGCCTGCTGATATTGCCCTAATAATTGGTAATTAGTACCTAAACCTCCCAGAGAGTAGATTTCTCCTTGACGATCGCTGATTTCCCTCGCAATGGTCAACCACTGCTGATAAACCGCAATCGCTTCTTTGTATTGCCCTAGAATATGGTAAATGCTACCCAAACTCCGTAGCAAGTAAGCTTCCCCTTGGCGCTCGCCAATTTCTCGTTGAATTGCTAGCGCCTGTTGATAAGACTCAATTGCCTGCTGATATTGCCCCAATAATTGGTAACTAGTACCTAAACCTCCCAGAGAATAGGCTTCTCCTTGGCGATCGCCAATCTCCCGTTGAATTGCTAACGCCTGTTGCAAAGACTCAATTGCCTGCTGGGATTGCCCCAAGACCTGGTAGGTAGTACCTAAACCTCCCAGAGAATAGGCTTCTCCACGACGATCGCCAATCTCCCGTTGAATTGCTAGTGCCTGTTGATAAAACTCAAGCGCCTGCTGATATTGCCCTAAAGCACCATAAGCACTACCTAAACTTCCCAGAGAGTAGGCTTCTCCTTGGCGATCGCCAATTTCCCTAAAAATGACCGAGACCTGCTGGAATGTTTGCAAGGCTTCTTGAAATTGGCCCCTATTTAATTCCTGGCGTCCCTCTTCGTACAGTCGCTGCGCCTCAGCTTTTCTGTATTGGGTCGTTTGAGCCTGTGCTACCAAAGGCTCAAACTTCAAGGTAAGCGGTAAAAGGGGAGATGTCAGCGACAGCAGTAGAGTAGCAGTGGCAAGGCTGAGAGATTTGAGACGGTAGTGCATTGGCAAGTCCTCTAGCAGCTAGTTGGTAGATTTGGTCGCTCCATCATCTATATCTGGTAGTGGTATAGAAGTAGTGATAAATCCACTTTCACCCCTTACCGTACAAGGCTTTGAGTATTGAATATCACTACCTGTTTACCACTACCCTATATCTTTATCTGAACCAGAGTTATGCAAAAATATGATTGGTCGCTAGGGGTGTTGCAGAATAGAGTTACAATGCCGCGATCGCATTCCTTCCTTATTTAATTTCAGTAGTGCGATCGCACTCTCAATTTACTTATTTGTATCAACAAGATAACTTTCTAATTGTGCTGTACGCTGTCTTGTCGTCTCTGCAAGACAACCGTTGTAAATCATCGGTTCCATCGTTCCCCCCTCAACTTCACTTCTCTCAAAAGCACAACTGCTATCTCGAAACTTGATCCATGTCTGTTGTGCAGTAATCAGTTTCTGGCGGCGGGAGCTTGTCAACTTTGGTAGAAGTCGCTGGTAAACCTGGTTGAGCCTTCGGTCAGCCGCTTGATAAGACAACCCAGCACAAGCGTTCATTTCTGCTTGAGTTTGAGGATTGTTACAGTTAGGGCGTTGAGCTACGTGTACGCCTGTTAAATCAGTTGTTGCATCTGCCATTGCTGGGGCGGTTGTGGCTAAACTGATCAGAGTTGCTACACCTACGAGCGCGGGTAATACGGGTAATAATTGACGCATAGGAAAATTTTTAACTCAGTGTAAGTGTAGTCATAACATAACCCAAATGCGATCGCTCTCTTATGGATGGTCGCGATACGCTTACGTCTTTATGCTTCCTCTGAATTTGGTTCGGTTTGTACTTAAAAATCATTTGTATAGAAAAAACTTTTTACACTGGTAATTTCCCGATATTGTAGAAATTATTTGTAATAAATCATAAAAAGGTGTACCATCCATGCACGAAAAGCTTGCTGTCCTTAAAGCTTCACTGGTTCTCAGTGCTTTCACTACCTTTTCTCTGGGTCCATCTTCTGCCAATGCAGCTATATTAGTCGGCAGTACCACAGGTAACAACGTACTGCTCTTTGACGAACAGAGTGGAGCATATCTTGGAGATTTCATCACTCCTGGTAAGGGTGGATTAATTGCACCAGATGACTTGAACTTCGGCCCTGACGGCAACTTTTACGTCTCTAGTGGAAACACCCCTGAAACTTCTGCCATCCTCCGCTACAACGGAAGAACGGGGAAATTTATTGATGTTTTCGCCTCTGGCGGCGGCTTATTTCGTCCTTATGGTAATGCGTTTGGCCCCGATGGTTATCTCTACGTCAGTAGTTTCCTCAGTGACCAAATTCTGCGTTATGACGGAAAAACGGGAGATTTTATTGATGTTTTCGCCTCTGGAAATGGTCAGGCAGGCGGATTAAACGGGCCGAACGGCTTACTTTTCGGTTCTGATGGCAGCCTATTTGTCACTACTCAGGGTAGTATTGCTGTTAACGGCAATCCCACTTTTCCGGGACTCCCTAGCCAAGTGCTGCGGTTTGATCTGAAAACAAAAACTTCTACGGTATTTATCGAACAGCCAACACCATCACCAGACAGTTTTGGCTTTGTTAGTTTGCTGGGATTAGCTTTTGGTTCTAATAGCGATCTCTTTGTCAGTGATTTCGCTAACGACATCAGACGTTACGACTTGAACACAGGGACGGAGATTGATGTTTTATCAACCAATTACACGGGGACAGTTCCGAGTAGCAATTTCATCGGTAACTTGACCTTTGGCGTTGATGATATTCTCTACACTGTAGGCTTTGACATAAATACTAACTTTGGCGCAATCCTTCGTTATGACGGAGTTACAGGAGAACCCTTACCCTTACCGGGTAATAATGGCTCTATTTTTGTACCCACCAGTAATAAGTTATTACGTCCTATCGGTATAGCTTACACTTCGCAACCGCTTAATATTTCAGTCCCAGAACCTGCTACGACGGCTGGTTTATTGACGTTGGGCGCTTTATTCCCTGCTTGGCGGCGACAACGCCAACGTCAAGTTGTTAAGTAAGTAGGGAAGAATTAACCAAAAATAGTTTTTGAGCGCAATCGCATTCTTTTCCCGGTTCATTTTGCTAGTAGCGATCGCCTCTGTAAATACTATTTCTGGTGTCAGTGACCAAAATCACTCCTAAGGAAGAAGACTGTCACGTTTTTTTGTATGTTTCGATCACCCTAGCTTAAAAATAAATTAACCATATTAGTAATACAGATTTACATACTGTAAATCATCTGGTAAGGGGAAGGGGAGATTGAAATGTTAGAAAAATTTATGGTAGCCGCCACGCTGACATTTTCGCTCAACCTGTTTTTAGGACACAGCTGGTCAAATACTCCCCTGACCTATTCAAAAATCAACTTGCAAGAAACCGCAGATCAAATTGTCAGTCTTTTGCCTCTGGCTAATCATCAGGCTCCGGAAAGTGCCGATCGATATAATTCTGCACGATAAAGCAGAGAATTCCTTAATGGTTTATGCTGGGGAAAATAGAGCGTTACGGCTGTACGACTCGATATGAAACCCCAAATCGCCGCAACAGCAGCATTACTGGCAACAATTTCCCTAGCAGTTCCCGCAATAGCTGAAGATGTGCAACATCTCAGGCAGCTGTTGGCAACAAAACAATGTCCCCAGTGCAATTTGAGTGGAGCAGGTTTTGCTTTAGCTGACCTGTCGGGAGCAAATCTGAGCGGCGCTGACTTGAGCCGTGCCAACCTAAGTCGTGCTAATTTGAGTGGTGCAAACCTGGCTGGTGCTAACCTCAGCGGTGCTTCATTGTTTGGTGTCAACTTGGCTGGTGCTAACTTAACTGGTGCTAACCTGACTGGTGCTGACCTGAGAGAAAGTTATTTAGTTAATGCAAGTATGGTTAGTGCCAATGTCAACGGTGCTAACTTTCAGGCTGCTGTAGGTATCCCCAACTACGCAGCCACGGCTGAGGAGTTCTATACTTGGGGCGTGGTAGAAGGTCAGAAAGGGGATCAAGGAGGAGCGATCGCTCATTTCAATCAGGCTCTAGCTCTTAAACCTCAGTTTGCTGCCGCCTATTTTGCTCGTGGAGTAGCTCGTTACCAAGCAGGCGATCGCCAAGGGGCGGTTCTGGATTCCCAAAGAGCCGCAGAAATTTTTACAGTCCAGGGGAATATGCAAGGCTACCAAACCGCCCAACTTTTCATTAAAGAGATTACTACACCTCCGAAACAACCAGGTAGCGGCGGTGGAAATCTGATGAACTTCCTGGGAGGGATTGGTTCGCTACTACTGCAAATGCTTTTGTAAGTCTTGTGGGGTAGGCTAGGGGGCATCGCCCGCCCAATATTCTCAAAGCAGTTTATGACCTTATCCAGCGACTTGTGGCAGACTAATCAAGATTTAGCGCAAGCCTGCCTTAAGCATTCCTTTGTTCAGGGCATTGCTGACGGTACGCTGCCTCAAGAGCGATTTGCCTACTACGTGGGGCAAGATGCTTTTTTCTTAGAAGCTTTTGCCCGTGCCTATAGCATCGCCGCAGCTAAGGCTCCCGACTCTGAGGCATTTAACATCTTCCACACCCTCGCAGGTGGTGTTTTGGATGAGCTTCGCCTGCATCAAGGATATGCGCGAGAGTGGGGAGTAAACTTAGCGGCGGTAGAACCGGGAGCCGCGACGCGCCGTTATACTGATTTTCTGCTGGCTACAGCTTGGGGTTCTGAGATTGGCGCGATCGCTGTGGCAATGGCACCCTGTATGCGTCTTTATCTTTTCTTAGGTCAGCAACTCGCTCAAAAGGGGATTCCAGACCATCGATACTCTGATTGGATTCGCACCTACAGCAGCCAAGAATTTGACCATCTGGCTGAAAAGCTGGAAAAGCTAGTTGACCGCTACGCCAGCGCCACCGCATCTGTAACATCAACTTATCGCTATGCTATGTTGTGCGAACGAGACTTTTTTCAAGCGGCATGGGAGAGTGAAGACTAAAACCTCATGTTTTTGACAGCTTGAGTTGCTATCAATAAGATTTTCAGTATCCAAAATGGGAGCAGGACATTGCCCTCAGACTACAAGTTTAGGGCTACAACTTTATTGATGTAGCCGCGATTTTTAATCGCCATATATTTTGCCTAAATTGGATTAGGTTTTCAAAACTTGTGTTTAACGTTGCGAATTTTTTTATTAATAAACCTATTGGTAGCTCTTTGAGCGCGAACTATCCAATTTGGGCGAACAAGTCGCTGAGGATGTTGCTCAGGAGATTTTAAAAATCGGTAATGCAGAAACACATCTTGATAGGGAATATCGACATCTTCACCTGCACAAAGCCGAGCAAATTTCGACGACGATATACTCATATAGTGCAGATAAGTAAGCGGTTGCCCCTTGTCGTAGAATACTTGATTTACTACTTCAAACTTCGACGACCAATGACTACCAGTTGTCTCCTCTGGATTATGATAGGCGAAATTATAGTAAGGAATGTCACTGCGTAAAACCATGTAGTTTAGTAGTGGTTGGTCAATACAGCGCAAGGACATTACATCAGCTTCCCCCGCCTTGAGTTTGCCCAACAAATCTTCGATTCTTTCCCGATTAAAAACATTTCTTTTAGAAGCAAACCAACCAGAACAGAAAATGTGAGATTTCAATTTTTCAGGATTAAAAATTTTTATTAGTGTTTCTTCTGGCGACTCAAAAACATAATGCAGATTCGACTTATATTGAAAATCATTTGTCACCCAATCGTACTCATCTAGCTTTTGATAAACCTCATCAAGAGATTTCATTGCTAGGGTGTCTGCATCAAAATAGATAAATTTATCAAAGGGCCCATCAAAGCAGCAAAGTCTCCGGTGTCTTGCTAAACGATAATTTACTGCCAAGCCTCTTTCCTGCCAAACTTTTTGAGCGTTTTGATGGGCATTCCAAGCTTGATCGGCAAAGTTTTCCCAGTAAGCGATCGCGTCAGCATCCTCAAACAAGGTAACGTTATCTCTCGTTGCTACCTCGGCACGAATTTTATCTAATTTAGAATCGTAGGGAATAATACAAACTGGGATGTCTGGACTAACATTGGCTTCAATACTGTTCAGCAGTGCTACTAACTGGTCGTAGACCACATCATTAGCTAGTGTATAAATGCCATTAACCATAAAAATTCTCCTAGCCCTAAGTACGGGCAGTAGTAGCAGAAAATAGGCGACTCACCAATTTTTGCAGCCATGAAGGCTTATCTTCTTTAAGGTAGCGATAATGTTCCCATAAGTCCCAGTATGCACCACCCGGTTTAAGCGGTGTACCTGCCCAATGGAGGTATATTAGACGTTTACCCTGATCGTAAAGGACGTGGTCTTTCTCCTGAAAGTGTTTAGAACCAGCCCAACTACCAGGTTCTCCTTCTGGAGTTTTAACAAGATTGTAACGTTTGGGAATAAGCTTAAGCACCATGTAGTTGAGAATTGGCTGGTCTGTTACTCCTTGAGTAAAATCGAAATACTCGCGGTGGGTTGCACACTCGCGTAGTATTTCATCCATCTGCTGTTCTGTAATTGCTCCCTTTTTAGAAGCCCAAAGACCACTATTAAAAACGTCTTGAAGTTCCGCTTCAGTGAAGATGTTGTGTTCTTTCACATAGGGAGAAAAGATATTCCGCAAGCCTTCGTTAGCATGATGATAATCGCAACAGATAAAACCTACTTCAGATAGCTTATTTAAGACATCTGAAATCTTATTGAATACGATAATATCAGTATCAATATAAAGAAACTCATCTAACGGGCCGAACCATACCGCTAATTTACGCATTTTATTCGGTAGGGCTAAAAAATCCCGATCAAATATCTCTCCAATTTTTTTGGTAAACTGATCTATAAACTCTAAGTTAGGAAAAAGCTGAACATTGTGTAATTTATTGAGAGTATCAGCGACTTTCTGATATTCTTCATTAAACGGAATGAGAAAAACGGGTACTTCGGGATCGTAAAAACGAATACTATTAAGGAGCGCGATCGCATTATCGTACACGCGGTCATTAGCAACTATATAAATTCCCCGACTCATACCTGTTCCTCAACGAGTTAATTTTAATCTATTTAGCACTCTTTTGATCAAACTAGGGTGTGGCTTGTAATTGTAAGGTACTGGAACACCTGTAAAAACTGGACGTTTCTCCGGTTCATGAAGATAACGATAGTGCAGGAAAACATCTCGATAGGGAAAGTCTATATTTTCTCCTGCACACACTGCTGCTGGGACCTGGGGTGAAATTCCAATGTAGTGAATGTAGGTCAGTCTTTTGCCCTTATCATAGAGAATATTATCTTTCTCTTCAAATTGTTTAGACGTGACTGTACATCCAGTTATTTCAGTCTCTGGTAAATGATGGGCAAAGTTATAAATAGGGATGCCAGACCTCATAAACATATAATTAATAACTGGTTGATCATGACCGCCAGGTTTAAAAATTTCTGATTCACCTGCTTGAAGTTGGTAAATTAACCAATCTCTTTGCTCTTGGCTAAATACTCCCCGCTTTGAACCATAAAATCCAGAACAAAATATTTCCTTATTGATTGTTTCTTTATTAAAAACTTCTAATAACTTTGTAGATTTAATATTATAAACATATTCTGGTTGCACATACTGAAAATCATATACTACACAATTATATTTATCTAATTTATCAAAAACAAAATCTAGCGATTTCATCACTAGCGTATCCGCATCCATATAGATAAATTTGTCAAAAGGCCCATCGAATGCACAAAATCGTCGATGAGCGCCATAAAGCCTTTTGCTCCGATCCATTTTATCAGGACGAACTGCTTGCATGAATTCATCCCAGCGCTGAATTGATTCTGTATCATCGTAAAGAAAAACGTTTGGTCGCTTGGAAATTTCAGCGCCAATCATCTGTGTATGCTCATCAAACGGATAAATACAGACAGGAGTTTCGGAGCCTAGTACGACCTCAATGCTATTGAGCAAAGCAACTATTTGGTCGTAAACCCTGTCATTACCTAGCGTGCAAATACCATTCATATTAACATTTGCAAATCTATAGAGATTTGTCTACAAATTTGGACAGCCAGTTTAGCAGATTTAATTCATGCAAGATAATTTGTCGTGCTTCGGCGATCGCTTCCTTAGCCTCATACCAAGCATCAGGTGTCGCTATCACTTCCTTAATATAGCCTATTCCTTTTTCATCTAAACTGGGCAGTCTCAGGAAGCTTCCCGGTGGCAATAATTTATCAGCAGCAGGGCCACCATAGTAGATGGGTAAACACCACGCCAAAATAGCATCCCATAGCTTTTCGCTCACATACCAATTATTATCAGCATAGTTTTCTACAGCCAGATTGTAGTAGTAGGGTGCGATAACGTTCCATTTATTGTTAACTTGTCCGTATCCACCCGCCCAATCAGGTAAATTGCGCCCATACAAGTCAAAGTCTAAAGCATTTTCTCGTAATAGCTTCAAAAAAGCCAAACGCTTGCGATGATTCCCAGTTCGGTCGATACCAGAAGTTATCCAGCAGCAAGGGCGCTCTTTTTCTGGCGCACCCATCTCATTCAAATCTCGGAAGGAATTTGCATGATACCAAATGGCAGGCATATACTCAGGATTTGGCGCAAAGTCATCCGGCCCTGAGACATAGCCACAGTATAGCTGAGCATTTTGGTATTCAGCAATTCTTCTCTGTTCTTTTTCTGGAAAGGGCGGCTCCCGTACAAGAGAAACTATGCGTTCTTTGGGAACTCCCCGCAGCAATTTGAGCATATCTTGTTCGTTGTTTCCCTGCTGCTTTTTAGAGCGACTAAAGATTCCCCACCCCGGCTTTGTTTGGGATAAATTAGGGAAATCATTAAAATTGTACAGCAGTAAAAAGTCTGGCTCTGTTGCTGATGCCAGCATTTGAATGCTACCCCAAGCTCCTAAAGAACGTGGAGTTTGTTGCCACAACCAATCTCTTTGGTTAAGACCTGGGTAGCTGCTAAGCATCCCCACAATTTTTCTACTCATAAAATTACCTTATTAGCTAATTAACTGGGGATGGACGCATAGAATATTCAACGTAGTTTAGAATTTTGGCAATTCTATTTTCCCACGAGAACTGCCGCACAAAATCCATACTGTTTGAATACCCCTCGGTTTTTCTGGGATGGGTTTCCAAAACTTGTTTAAGGCATTGGGCAAATTGAGTGGGACGATCTGGTTCGCACCAAAGTGCGATCGCATTGGTAGATTTAAATTCTATCAACGATGGAATTTCTGTGGCTACGGTGGGAGTACCAGATGCCATGTAATCAAAAAGTTTGAGTGGAGACGTGAAAGTTGCCGCTTCACCGGAACAGTGAGGGTGCGCCAAGATATCAGCAGCTTGAAGTAAAGTAGCTAACTCATTTTGCGGTAAGTAGCCTAAAAAAGTGACGTTTTTTGTTTCCTTTTCCTGGGTTAGCTGCTGATAAGCTTGTACTTGTGACTCATTACCACCAGCGATCGCAAACTGAATCTCTGGTAATTGCTTGGCAACATCAATCAGCAGATCAACGCCCTTAAATTTGTTCACCGCGCCTGAATAGACAACTAAATGCTGGCATCCATTCACTAGCAGTTTCTGTCGCCATTCCTGAGCCGCTTCTGGCTGTCTGAGGAGAAATAATTGATTAAATCCGTTATGAAGTTTAACTACTTTTTCTGGTGGCATTCCATTTTGGATCATACTTTCGCGGACTGTATCCACCACTGTCACTGCAATTTGAAATAGGGGATGACGAACAATTTCTGGCTCAAATTGCTTGGAGTTGTGATGGTGATGTTCGTAAATTGCTGGAACACCCTGTTTTATAGCCGCCTTCACAAAGTTCCAATCTCGCGTGTGTACGAGCTTAGTAGACGGCTGGATATGAAAAGGAAAATAATACTTCGACACTGCTGTGCTGAAGTTATTCCACTTTCCACCTCTTGCAGAAAGGGGCCACGGCATAGGCAGAGGTGCGACTTTTAACTTGTCTTGAAGATTATAAAATCTTGCCAATTCTGACGTTGGTGTTTGTGGCCGAAAAGGATAAAATAACTCGAATGGATTGGAAGAGTCTTCTCTATTACGAAGATAAACTAAAACTGTTGAGTAACCTAAGTTGGCGGCTGCATTAGCAGAATGGGCAACTTGAACTAGGTGAGCTGCATTAGGTTGAGGTAATACATTTCTAGTAAAAAATATATAGTGTTTGGTCATGGGCGCTTTAAAAACTATTCCTTCAAATTAAAGGGAAGCCATTGTTATTTAAGCGGCAGATTAGCGCTATTTTCAAAAAACTCGATGGTATTGAGAATGCTGATGGCTGAGCTATAAGATTCTTCAAGTAATTCATTCTGCTCTTCGGGAGTATCTACTAATTCGTCAGCCAGTAAGCGCAGGGAACCAATTATAGAGTTAAGGCGGGTACGAGCTTCGTAAGAAAGACGATTACGGATTTCTTCATGGTAGGTGGATATACCTTGAGGCTGTTGAGCGAATTGCATTTCGTAGAGACGCGCATAGAAGCCGCCTTTACTTAAAAGCTCTCCATGCGTCCCCACTTCCACGACTCGTCCTTTATCTAGCACAGCAATTTGATTGGCTTTTTGCACAGTCGATAGGCGGTGAGCAATCACGAGCGTAGTCCGCGAACGGCTCAACTCCTCGATTGCTGCTTGTACAAGGCGTTCAGAAACAGTATCTAACGCACTTGTTGCTTCATCAAGAATTAAGATATCTGGGTCTTGCACTAGAGCGCGAGCGATCGCAAGGCGTTGGCGTTGACCTCCAGAGAGCAGAACACCGCGATCGCCTATGAGAGTATCAAATCCTTTTGGCAATCCCATAATAAATTCATAAGCATTTGCTCGTTTCGCTGCGGCGGTAACTTCTTCGTCCGTGGCATCTGGTCGGGCATAAGCAATATTATTGCGAACCGTGGTATTGAACAGAAACGTATCCTGGCTAACAATCCCCATTTCCCTTCGGAGAGTCTTGACGTCGAACTCACGCAAGTCAGTTCCGTCTATAGTTATGCTCCCTATCGTCGGGTCATAAAATCGCGGTAAAAGGTCAGCCAAAGTTGACTTCCCAGCACCCGATGACCCTACCAAAGCCAAAGTTGTTCCCTTTGGCTGGTACAAATCAACATCCTTTAATACCATATCCGCCTGACTAGGGTAGCCAAAAGATATCTGATTGAAATGAATCCCTTCTTGCAAAGGTTTGTAAGTTACAGAACCGTTGCCCATGAACGGCTTATTATCTCGGCGCAAGAAGTCATTAGCTATCTCTACACTAGCAGCGCTATTGGCTAAAGCTCCCCGTGCGCTATTTAACTGTGTAATAAAGGGCAGTAACCGGAAAAGCAACAATAAGTAAGTCAGTAGCACTGCCGAAAGGGATTCAATCTCATTAGCAAAGAAAGTCCGCCCAAGAAAGACGATCGCAATCAAACCAACAATACCAGTAACCTCGCTAACTGGGCCAATAGCCGCCGAGTTTGCCTGAGATTGGAAATCAGCTTTTTCGCGAGCACGAATTAAGTCATGAATTCTTTGATACTCTCTGGGTTCGTTCCCTGTTGCCTTAACCAGTCGAATCCCACTAAGTGCTTCTAGTAAAGAGATAGAATAACTTTTAGACATCTCTGAGAGCTGCTTGCCAAAATACTTAGCACGGGAAATCGAGTATTGATTGACTACCGCAACTACAGCCAGCAAAACTGTTGAAGCCAACGTCAGTTGCCAGGAGATAGCTAGCAGCAAAGCCACAAACACCAACACCGTAATTACGGTTATCACCAATTTGAGCGCGGTGCTAATTGCCCCAGCAGCCCGACTGACTTCTCCACCCAAACGATTAATCAGATCGCCGACTTTTGCCTGGGAGTAAAAATCTAAGTCCACCTCTAGCAACATCTGCACTCCTGCTTCCCGGAGATCGGAGGTGAGGGCCCGCGACAGAGAACTCGATACTAACGAACTAGCATAGGTCGCAAGGTTCTTCAAAACAATGATTAGCACAATAGCCCCTGCCATTACTATCAGCCGATAGTCGCTAGGAACTCCATCAAAGGGCGACATAATAAACTTAAGAATCGGCGGGCCACTCTTTAAATCTATTTGTTCACCTAAAAAATTCAAAATTATAGGTGCAATTAGGGCTGTACTCACCCCGTTAAATAATCCCCCAGAAAAGCCCAAAATAATTGTTAGGACAATCCAAGCAGGATATCGGCGAGCAAATTTTAAGAGTAGCTTACTTGAAGACATACAGCCCTTCCTGCTACAAAGTTACTGGTAATCAAAAGAGACACTTGATTTATTCTCTAACCGTCTGACCAAAACCCAAGTTTGTAAATTATTGTTAAGTATATTCAGATGTTCTTTTTACACTCAACAAGCTTTAGTGACTATAAATTGGCAATTACCTGTGAGAGTATACTTGCCATTGCACCAATACTGTAAGATTCTACACATCTTTACTCTTGCCCGTTTTCCTTGCTCCTGAGCTTCTTCTAAATAGTGGAACATCCATTGGATCTTTTCGACGATTTGGTTCGGGCAACTCGGCTCGACAAGATAACCAGTTCCACCTAAAATTTCTGGAATATCTCCAACTCGTGTAGCTAAAACAGGTTTAGCCATTACCATACCATCTGTCAATTTCAGGGGAAACTGGGTGCGAGTTGCAGGAGTGTCTCGTTGTGGAACAACTACGATGTGAGCTGCGGTTACTATCTCAGGAATGACCGTCGCTATGACTAAAACAGGATACTGTAGCGCAAATTTTAGAAGTAAATTATTAGAATTTGAAAACATACTTGCTTTTCTGCTACGAAGTGAGCCTCACTTGATTAATAATTTAAACTTTTCCAGCTAGTTGCAAGTTTTTAATCACATCAGATAGTATAGCTGCCATTGTATCAGTGCTATAGTAATTTATACATCTTTCCCTCGCTTTCATGCCCTGCTGATTTGCTTCATCTAAATGCTCGAATATCCATTGGATTTTTTCAGCAATTTCTTCCGGAGATTCTGGAGTAACTAGATAACCTGTGCCGCCTAAAATCTCTGGAATATCGCCAACGTAAGTAGACAGAATTGGCTTTGCCATTGCCATCCCATCTGTTAGTTTGAGCGGGAACTGAGCCTGCGCGGCAGGGGTATCTCGTTGGGGAACAACCACAATATGGGCGGCGGCTACCACAGCAGGCATTTCTAAAACTGGGTATTTTGGTAGTTTGATAATCCAACGCCCCCACTGTTGCATCAATTGATTATCGTAGGCATCGTATGGACTTCCCCCAACAATTACAAGTCTAAGGTCTGGCTGATTCAACACATCTAGTGCCGCTAAGACATCTTCAAGACCTTTGTACGGTCGTGGCGCTCCAGGAAACATTAAAATACGGTAGCCTGCGAGGCCATAACGGATTCTACTTGCCTCGGAATCGAATTGGCTGGGATCGAAAAGAGTAGTATCTTTACCATTCGGTAAATACACACCTCCAAAGCGTTCTTTCAAGAATTGAGTGTGTAATGTAATGGTATCTGCATAAAATACCAAGCTTTCTAACCACTTTAAATAAAGAGGGTGATCGGGATATCTTAATGCCCCATCACGCTTCAAAGTATCTCTATAAAATTGCTTTAAACCGGGACGATATTTCCATTGTTCGCCGCCATGCCAACTGAGTTCCCAGTCATCTATATCTAAAATAACAGGACGACGAGCTGTTAGCTTTTTGATGATAGATAATCCAAAGCTTGTAGGTTTCAGCTTTACGGCGTATATAATATCTCCATCAATTTGTTTGATAAGTTTTTGAGCAGCTTTTATAAAGCCTGAGTGATAGGCGCATGGAATGGCAACAATTGGAATCTTTGATTGAGAAACTTCTGGTGATTCATCACCGAAAACAAAGCCAAAAATTTTCACTTCATGGTTCAGTTTCTTTAAGGCTTCATACAGCAAAAATGTGCGGACTGCCCCCCCCCACCTTCCTGCCCCACTAGCGGATAGGTCGCTAACAACTAATGAAATCTTTAATTTTTTGTCTTGCTGTAAATCCACAAATTTTAAGTTATTTTAGATAGTTGAACATAGTAATAGTACAGTTTAGTTAAAACTAACTAAGTTAATGCTTTCTAGAGACCGACTTCATTCTTTATTAGTATAATCAGTGAATTTAGAACATCAACATAAAAGTAGGATTGGGTGTACGGCAGAAAGAGCCAAGCGTAAAGAAATCAAGCCAGCAGGGGTTAGTTGTCTTTTCCTCATCCCCTGCTGCTAAGAAAGGGATTGAAGAAGGTCTAGCCCACAAACTTTAGATGACCTGTCTGAATTTCGTCAAATATACGATTAATTTGGCGACGTTCTCCGTCGGTAACATTGTAATCAGAGAGGATAGCAGTTGTCAGCTGAAGATGCTCGTTGAGGCTGAGTTGACCAGATGAAAGGATGCGATCTACCATGTGCTGAATTTGCTCTTTTGGCTGACGATCTCGTGTCCATGCCATAGGTGGGTGGTCACTCCTGGTTTAAGGCAATTTAGCGCTTTATTGTCTATTTAAGACTATCTGCCTCATATTGGTTGGCATTTAGCTAAAGTTACTGCAAGAATAATGTAAAGAAATAATAAATTTTATGCCAGGATGGGATAATTGCTCATAAAGAGGGAGTGTTGAATGCAGGTTCAACGAATTCCGGCACTTTCGGACAACTACATTTTTTTGCTGCACGATCCGATTCAGAAAATAGCAGCGGTGGTAGACCCAGCCCAAGCGCAGCCTGTGCTGCGGCACCTCGAAGAAATTGACACTGAGTTGGTAGCGATTTTTAATACTCACCATCATAGCGATCATGTGGGCGGAAACCAGCAGCTTTTGCAGCATTTTTCTGGTGTCTGCGTGTATGGAGGTGCTGAGGACAAAGGTAGAATTCCGGGGCAACAGGTGTTTTTACAGGAAGGCTCGCGGGTAGAATTTGCTGGTAGAGTCGGCGAAGTTTTCTTTGTTCCGGGCCATACCCGCGCCCACATCGCCTACTACTTTCCCCCAGCAACAACCGAAGAGCCGGGAGAATTATTCTGTGGCGACACTCTTTTTGCTGGAGGCTGCGGCAGACTGTTTGAAGGCACGCCAACGCAGATGGTGTCTAGCTTGGGCAAATTGCGGGCTTTACCTGATAACACGCGAGTTTGGTGCGCCCATGAATACACCCTGAAAAATCTTGAATTTGCCTTAACTGTAGATGGCGATAACCCAGAGTTACAAGCCCGGTGGACTCAAGTAAAAGCTGCCCGTAGCCGTTCTGAGGCGACAGTGCCATCCCAACTTGGCATAGAAAAGCGCACTAATCCATTTTTGCGCTGGGACGCTCCTGTGCTGCAATCAGCAGTGAAAAGTCTAGACCCTGTGCAGACTTTTGCCAGGCTGCGGGGGATGAAGGATCGGTTTTAGATTAAAAGATTGCGATCGCTCACTATCTTTTTGTAAGATGGAGTGTTCTAGCTTATCATTACTCCTTCTGTTGTCTGTAGCAGAAAAAAGACTATGGCGAAACGTGTGCAATTAGTTTTGAATCAAGATGTCAGCAAACTGGGAAAATCTGGCGATTTAGTAGAAGTCGCTCCCGGTTATGCTCGCAATTACCTAATTCCCCAAAAAATGGGAGTTCCTGCCACTCCCGGCTTGCTCAAGCAAGTCGAACGGCGTAGAGAAAAAGAGCGGCAGCGCCTTTTGGAAGAGAAGCAGGTAGCTACAGAGCTGAGGACTGCTATAGAGGCTGTGGGCAGCTTCACCATTGCTAAGCAGGTAGGTGAAGAAAATGCCATCTTTGGTACTGTCACCGCTCCAGAAGTGGCAACAGCCATCCAACAAGCCACTGGTAAGGAAGTCGATCGGCGGAATATCAGCCTCCCTGATATCGGAGAGACTGGCACCTACAAGGCAGAAATAAGGTTACACCCGGAAATCACAGCGGTTGTACAAATTCAGGTTGTGCCTAGCTAAGCGTAGTGCAGAGGCGTTGAAGACGTTGCATACAATGTCTCTACAGTTTCCGCGTGGGTAGAAGCAGTTTTTTCAGGCAAAAAAAAGGGGGTTGGGTGTCGGATCGCAGCGACTACTCAACCCCCATTATCATAGTCGTGGCGGCTCCTTGTTAAAACGACCTCTGTTATGGCTCACGAACTGAATTTTCATTCTTCAAGCGATCGCCTTCCACCCCAAAACCTCGACGCTGAAGAAAGCATCTTGGGAGGCATTTTGCTAGACCCAGAAGCCATCGGTCGAGTAACTGACTTGCTTGTGCCAGAGGCGTTTTCTCTCATTGCTCACAAAGAGATTTACCGATCCGCCCTTACCCTCCACAGCCAAGGTAAACCCACCGACTTAATGAGCGTTACCAGTTGGCTGTATGACAGAGGCTTGCTGGAGAAGGTTGGCGGACAAACAAAGTTAGCCCAACTGGTGGATCGCACGGTTTCAGCCGTCAACATCGACCAGTACGCGGCGCTGGTGATAGATAAGTACCTGCGCCGTAAGTTAATCCAAGCAGGGGGCGAGATTGCTCAGTTGGGTTACGAGACGGCTACGGAGTTGGAAATTATCCTCGACCAGGCGGAACAGAAAGTTTTCAGCCTCACCCAAGATCGTCCTCAGCAGGGTCTGGTTCCTATTTCCGACACGCTGATAAATACATTTCAGGATATTGAAACTCGCCATCAGGATCTAGCGCTACCTGGTCTTACCTGTGGCTATTATGACCTCGACGCGATGACTGGCGGCTTTCAGCGTTCCGACCTGATTATCGTGGCGGGTAGACCGTCAATGGGAAAAACAGCTATCTGCTTAAATATTGCTCGCAATATCGCTGAGTTTCATAAGTTGCCAGTAGCTGTTTTTAGCCTGGAAATGTCAAAAGAACAGCTGGTGCAGCGGATGCTTGCTAGTGAAGCTGAGATTGAAAGTAACCATTTGCGGGCTGGGCGAGTTGCACAAAATCAGTGGGAACGTTTGAGTCGCGCCCTTGGCACTCTTTCGGAGATGCCAATTTTTATTGATGATACGCCGAATATGACTGTGATGCAGATGCGATCGCAAGCTCGTCGTCTTCAAGCCGAACAGCGTGGCGAGTTGGGCTTAATTCTGCTGGATTACTTGCAATTGATGGAAGGCGGCGGCGACAATCGGGTGCAAGAGCTGTCAAAAATTACCCGAAGTCTCAAAGGTTTAGCTCGCGAACTCAGCGTCCCAATTATCGCTTTATCCCAGCTGAGTCGAGGTGTGGAAGCTCGTAATAATAAACGCCCAATGATGTCTGATTTACGCGAATCAGGCTGCTTAACGGGCGATAGCTTGGTGTCGTTAGCAGATAGCGGTGTACAAGTGCCAATTCGCGAACTTGTTGGCAATTCCGGTTTTGCAGTTTGGGCGCTCAACGAATCTACGATGAAGCTAGAGCGGGCAATTGTCAGTAATGCCTTTTCCACAGGTTTCAAGCCTGTCTTGCGGCTAACAACTCGTCTAGGACGTACAATTAGAGCCACAGGCAATCACAAGTTTCTCACTATTAACGGCTGGAAGCGTCTGGATGAGTTAGAGCCAGGTTCGCGCCTTGCTCTGCCTCGATCCTTACCTAATTCCTCTGTTCAATCGATGAGCGATGCTGAGTTGGCATTGCTCGGTCACTTGATAGGAGACGGATGTACTTTACCCCGACACGTCATACAGTACACAACGAGAGAGGAGGATTTAGCCCATACTGTTGCGTCTCTTGCAGTTGAGGTTTTTGGAGGTAAGATTAATCCCCAAATTTCCAAAGAGCGTAATTGGTATCAAGTCTATCTTTCTGCCAGCTATCGGCTAACTCATAACGTCAGGAATCCTGTAGCTAAATGGCTAGACTCTATGGGTATTTTTGGCTTGAGATCGTATGAAAAATTTGTCCCTAGCCAAGTTTTTGAACAGCCACAAGAAGCTATAGCCCTTTTTCTACGACATCTTTGGAGTACAGATGGTTCTATTAAATTAGTGAAAGGGAAACGCGCACGTCCCATTGCCTACTACGCCAGCAGCAGTGAAAGGCTTTCGCGCGATGTTCAGTCACTCTTACTGAGACTTGGTATTAATGCCCGACTGTCTGTTATTCCGCAACCCGGCAAAGGTAGAGATCAACATCACGTCACGGTTACAGGCAAACCAGATATAGAAAAGTTTATTACACTGCTTGGTGCAGTAGGAAATTATAAAAAGCAAGCTCTGGCTGAGATTGCAGAATACATTGAAGTACGTCCTGCTAACACTAATAGAGATGTAATACCTCGCGATATCTGGAGACTGTATGCTGTTCCATCCATGCAGCAGTATGGTTTAACTACACGTCAGATGCAGGAGCAGCTTAGCAATCTATATTGTGGTACAAGCCTTTACAAACAGAATTTAAGCCGTGAACGAGCAGCAAGGTTAGCTACTGTTGTCAAATCTGATGCACTTGCCCTCTTATCAACCAGTGATGTTTATTGGGATGAAATTGTCTCAATAGAAGCTGATGGTGAAGCTGAAGTTTACGATTTAACAGTCCCAGGTTTGCACAATTTTGTAGCTAACAATATAATCGTCCACAACTCGATCGAACAGGACGCGGATTTAATTATGATGTTATATCGCGAAGAGTATTACCAACCCGATACACCAGATCGAGGTATTGCTGAGGTAATTATTTCTAAACATCGAAATGGCCCGACGGGAACCATAAAGTTATTATTTGATCCGCAATTTACCCGCTTCCGAAATCTTGCCTCTTCTAATCGGGGATGATTCAATAAATTGGTATATACAAAGCAAAAACCCGGTTTCAAAGTAAACCGGGTTTCGTCAGATTTATTTAGCTAATTTTCAGCAGTTCTACATCGAAAATCAGCGTAGCATTGGGAGGAATCACGCCACCTGCACCGCGAGATCCATAACCCAATTCTGGGGGAATAATTAACTGGCGACGACTACCGACTTTCATGGTACTGAGTCCTTCATCCCAGCCTTTGATTACCTGTCCGACGCCGAGTTTGAACGAGAAGGGTTGATTGCGATCGCGCGAACTATCAAACTTCGTACCATCCTCTAAAGTGCCAGTATAATGCACTACAACTGTCTGACCAGTTTTTGGAGTCGCACCGTCGCCTTCTTTTAACTCAATATACTTGAGACCAGAGGGCGTTGTCGTAACCTTCTCGTCACTTTCTGGGTTGGTATTCATCGTAATAAACCTTGTACTGTCAACATCTGGGTTATTGCTTGGGGTTTGTGTAACTGTAGGTGAGGAGTAATTTAGCTCCGAAGCGATCGCCTCTTGTGGAGAGTTGCTAACTTGAGCCAATATTATCACCAACACGCAGGCAAACATGACCCCGACGCTGATTAAAATCTCTCTCAAAATTTTTCCTCCATACCTTTAAGACTTCAAAATTTTAGATTTTGCAAAGGTCGAACTTCCTTTGCCGCCGATGCCATTGTATAGGCACGAAGCACTATGGATTTTAGATTCAATCCAAAATCCAAAATCCAAAATCGATTGTCCCGTTGGATTCTCAAATCCTATCAGCTTTTATCACCGCCACAGCTTATTTTCCATGTCACGCACCTGACGTTCCAACCTGTCGATGCGTCCCCGCAATTCATCCATTTCCGACTGGCGGGGAACTCCCAGATCCTGCAACATATTACGCATCTGCCGTTGCATCTGTACTTCCAAGTTACCCTGATCTGACTTGATTTGCTGCATCAAATCATCCACAAGCCCTTTGGCTTGTTCAGGGTTGATCTTGCCTTCCTTAACCCATTCATCGCTAACTTCCCGAATTTTCTCTGCTGCCATAGATGTCGTACCCACACCGAGCATCAGTAGCTGCTTAAGCCAGTTGTTATTATCCATAGTGCCTTCTTGTCACCTGTCGCTCTCAAAAAGTGGCTGAACCTAGACGATAAAGCAATGTTGTTTCGTCTTTCCGCCTACAGTTCTATTCTGTGACATTCTCTCGACAACTGCTGCCTACCTGACGCGCTTTGATGATGGCAAAATTACATAAGGCAGATTCAAAGCTATTTATACTCGCCAAGAAGCGATCGCAAGACCCAAATGGTTATCGAGTGGCTGAAGATAGAAGTCCCCCCCGAAATCCGGGAAAAATTCATTCAGAAGGATGCCGAAATCTGGACGGCGTTTCTCGCCACCTGTCCGGGGTTTCTCGGTAAAGAAGTTTGGCTCAATCCTAACGATCCAACAGGGCTTACTCTGGTGATTCGCTGGGAGACACGCGAAAATTGGAAATCCATTAGCTCAGAACGCTTGCAACAGGTTGAGGAGCAGTTTGATCAAGCGATGGGAGATAACTATCCAATTATTGATTCAGCGGAGTATCAAGTCCGAAAGTTTCCCCAAGTTTAAACTGGGATTTAGGGCAATACTTTTCGGTTGATGGTGTCCAGCCTTTGGAGATCACCCCAATGGCTCTTTTCAAGGGAGCCTAGGGGTATCTAGCCCTAGCCCAGAAGTATTTGGTCTTTTTCTAGATTAAAAATAACTTTGTTGCGATAAATGCCGACTTGTCCCAAGTGCCATCAACTAATTAAAGCCGAAGCAACTACCTGTCCCTATTGTCGCTGTGAGCTGAAAGCCTACGGTCATCCTGGCATACCCTTACACCGAGCGACTGGGGAAGAGTATCTGTGCGACACCTGCACTTACCACGAAGACGATACTTGTACCTTTGCCAAGCGCCCTTATGCAAAAGAGTGTACGCTTTATAGCGATCGCTCTCAACAACTTGACAAAACGACCACGAAGCGCTATGGACTCGGCTGGCGGCACTCGCTTCAGCTTTGGTGCCAACGCAACCAGGGTTTGCTTATGTTCTCAGGTCTGATCGTCGTGAGTTTATTGGTAGCCTTCTATGCCACCAGGGGACGCTAGACAACTTCAGCAGTCACGGTGGTTTCTATCTCCTGTGTTCCTTCCATTAGTTGCAAGCCCTCAACTGTTGTCGCTTCTTTAAAAACAGCTAAATCAAACCAAAAAGTTGTACCTACGCCAACTTCACTCACCAAGTGTACAGTGGTGTGATGTTTTTCAATGATATTTCTGACAATAGAAAGTCCCAGACCAGTGCCTTCGAGGGTATGAACCCGATTTTCCACCCGGAAAAACCGATCGAAGATTGCCTGTTGGTCTTCTTGATCGATACCAATTCCCGTATCAGAGACTTCAATTCGTACTAATTGGGGGCGATTTTGAGAATGTGAGGAAGCGATCGCGCTTTTCGTGACTCTTGGCTCCAGCAGGTAAGCGCGAATTGCCACCCGTCCCCCTGGCTGAGTAAACTTCAGCCCATTGCCGACCAAATTGGCAAATATTTGCAGCAACAAATCGTAATTGCCCAACACAGCCGGCAAATCTTTTTGAATCTCTTGCAGCAGTTCAATTTCTTTATCGCGCGCATTCAACTGGTAAGTACGCAGCGTTTGCTCCACAGCTTGGGCAATGTCTACCGCATCAAAGTGATAGCGCCTGTGGGATTCCAGCCGCGATAAATCCAGCACATCATTTACCAGACGAGTCAAGCGGTCTGTTTCCCGATTGGCAGTATCCAAGAACTCCCGCCGCTCCTCGTGACTTAAATCTTCACCGTATTCGTGGAGGGTTTCAATAAAAGATTTGATGTTGAAAAGAGGCGTTCTCAATTCGTGAGAGACATTACTAATAAACTGGCTTTTTGCCTCGTTCAGTTCTACCTCGCGAGTAATATCTTGCACCGTCATCGCAATTCCCTTGATGCTCTCCCGATACTGGTCGAGAACCGTTGTCAGGAGAATCCGAACCGTGCGGTCTGCGGGTTGGCACAGCGTCACTCGGAACTCGGCGCTATCGCATTCGCCAGCCGCGATTTGATACAGTGGTCGCGTCAGCTCCACTTGTACGGGTGCTGGGAGATAATGCAGAACGTTACTTCCCACTACATTAACGCCATCCCAACCAAAAATGCGTCGCGCTGTCGAGTTGACTAATATCGCGTGAAAATTGGTGTCTAGCAGCACCGCTCCATCGGCGATAGTAGAAACCAGCGTCTCTAACTTGGCTTTTTCAGCCGTTAGCTCCTCAATATTTTGCTCTTCATAACGCTCTAGCCGCTCTGCCATCTCGTTGAAACTGTAAATCAGTTCTTTGAGTTCGCCTCCCTGCGGCAAGTCGATTCGCTGCTTGAAGTTACCGGCGGCAATATTTTTTACCCCGACAAGAAGTTCTCTAATTGGCTGAGTAATTGTCAGAGCGTTAATAACAGCGCCTAAAATCACCATCACCCAGATGGAAATGAAAACCGCAATCGTCACATCCCTGGTCAGATGGGAAGAGGCAACTACTGTAGGATTGGCGTTAATGCCAATTGCCAAAACGCCCAAGTGTTTGCCGTCGTGCATCAGGGGAACGAAAACATCTGTCACTTCCCCATCAGGAGTTATGTGCTGCCGCACCATTGGCAACTCGGAATTATCGGCGTAATCCTCTGGGAGTTGAATCCGCCGCTGAATGGTGAGGGAATTTTGTACCTCAGATTCAGAGAAAGGAATGCCGAAGTAGATTTTGCCATCTGCGTCAGCGTAGATCATATAACGGACGCTGGAGGTGCTGCTATAGAAGCGGTGGGAAAAGCGAGCCACCTCAGTCAGATTGTTTTCCGCAATCTGAGGCGTGACATTAGCCGCCAGCAACAGACCCAAATCGCGCCCGAAGCGAGTGTCATTCAGTCGGGCATCCTGCTGAATCGTATTCACTGCCCAAAAGGTCAGACCACTCATCACCAAGGAGACCACTAAGGTAGCAGCCGCCATCAGACGGGTCTGGAGGGTAAACTCCGACCACCAATGAGCTAGGATTTCTCGAATGGTTTTCAGTAGAGCCAGCAAGGTAGGGCTAGGGGCTAGATGAATTTAAAATCGAAAATTAAAAATTCTAGAAAAATTTTTAATTTTGCCTTTTTATTTTTTTCGTTTTACTCTACCTATCCGAGCCTTATTGACTTGAGACAAGGAGAAACAGAGGCGGAATTTCCCGTCTGTGTGGTAGTTACAAACAATTCTACACGCTTCCCCTAGCTTCTAGGTTTTATTCCCTGGTCGAGCTGGCTGTAGTGACGCGATAGCCTATATCCCGGCGATAGTACATCCCCTCAAACTGAATGCAATTGATAGCGGCGTAGGCTAAAGCGATCGCATTATCAAAATTCTCCCCAACTGCCGTCACGCCCAATACCCTACCGCCATCTGTCACCACCTGTTGCTGTCGCCTACTTGTACCAGCATGAAATACAGTAGCTCCCATTGCCTCAGCTTGCTCAATGCCAGTAATTTCCTGACCTTTTTTATAGGTTTCGGGATAACCACCCGCCGCCACCACGACGCAGGCGGCGACTCCCGATTTCCAGGCAATGGGCGGCTGCTGAGCCAATTTCCGTTGGCTACAGGCAAGCAGCAAGTCTTCCAAGGGTGTTTCTAACAAAGGCAGGATCGCCTGAGTTTCGGGATCGCCAAAGCGACAGTTGAATTCCAGAACTTTCGGATCGCCTTCCGGGGTAATCATCAACCCAGCATAGAGAACGCCCCGGTAATCAATGCCCCTTTTTTTCAACGCTGCGATCGTTGGCTCCAGAATTTCCTGCTGCACTCGTTTGGATAGCTCTGGTGTCATAATCGGAGCTGGACAATAAGCTCCCATACCGCCTGTATTTGCCCCTGTATCGCCCTCCCCAATCCGTTTATGATCCTGCGCTGGGAGCAGGGGACGAATCGTCAAGCCATCCGTGAGAGCTAAAACGGAGACTTCCTGCCCCGTCAAACACTCTTCAATCACAACGGTCTTCACCTTACTCTGGAATAAATCCTGAATTGCCGCCACTGCCTCCTCAACGGTTGCCGCAACTGTAACACCCTTGCCAGCAGCTAACCCATCTGCCTTAACGACAATCGGCGCACCCTGTTGTGTCACATAAGCTTTTGCCGCCTCTAACTCAGTAAAAACAGCCGATCTCGCCGTCGGGATACCAGCTTCCTCCATCAAAGCCTTTGCCCAAGACTTACTCGCTTCAATTTGCGCTCCCTCTTTGGTAGGGCCAAACACCTTGACGTGTTGGCTTTGGAGGTAATTTGTAATTCCTAAAGCCAGCGGCACTTCTGGCCCCACAACCACCAGAGAGATGTTGTGAACCTGGGCAAATCGTCCTATTCCCTCAAAATCATCAACACTCAAGGCGAGATTCTGGCAACGCTCCAGAGCCGCTGTAGCTCCGTTACCGGGAATACACACCACCTGCCGAATACTTTGGGATTGCAGCAGTTTCCATGCGAGGGCGTGTTCTCTAGCCCCATTGCCCACCACCAAAACCTTCACTATAGCCTCTCGCTCCTGAAGATTGAACTTTTTTCACCATTGCTGGTATTGCAGGCTTTACGCTCGCCCTTCAAGGGGCAGCGCCTCAATCCAGCCGCTTGTTCTCAGTGACGATTTAACTCCTGAAACGGATAAATCTAAAGTTGAAATCGTATAAGTCAAGCAAATGCACTCCATTATGCCATGCAATTATCGAAAAACTGGATTCAATACCACTGACTCACGGATAAGAGGAAATTAATTTCACACCGAGAAGCTAAAGTAAGCTAAAGCTTATTGGCTAACTAAGTAAGTTTGGGATGTTTAGCTTTGAGTGAAACGTATTGAGGCTTAGGAGGATCGTTTGTGTTGGACGCAACGTTAAGCGAACCGTATTGGAACCATCAACTATCAGCAATGAGTTGCAACTATTGCCATTGTTCTAGTTCTGCCAGCCAGTTTCGCAGCAGAGAACTCAGCTGAACGCGACGAGTTTCAAAGTTAGCAGCAATTGAGATAAAAGCGATGCCAACTAGCAAGCCTATAACCCATTTGAAAAAAGGATAGTCGAAGATAAAAATTACCAACTGGTAAAAAACGGTCAGTAAAAAAGTTGCTGTACCAACGTAAAGAAAAGCCCGCACTCTCAAAGCTAATCCCGCAAAGATGGCGATTATACTCAAAATTCCTGGCTGTATCCCTGTTTTTTGATGCAGCAAAAATGCCGCTACACAAATTACGCCAGTACCGAGTAAGCGGAGGTTGTGGCGAGTTTGGCTTTGAGTTGGCAACTTCAGGTTGGGATCGATTTGGGCAATATAAAGCAGGGATAATCCGATTGGTGTGATGTACCAGAGGGCATCGGTGAGTCGTAAGTCGAAAAACCACCGGAAAATAGCCCAATCAACTAATGCCGCAGTCAGATAAGTAAACCGGATTTGCTTTGTTAGCTTTGCGAGTAAGACATAAAACGCGGCTACGATTAGTAAGCCAATTGGGGGAATCTCTAATCTGCTTTCCCAGAGCATAATTAGCGGTAGGATGTATGCAGCTTGCTGCCAGGGTCGTTTGGGCCATCCCCACCTTTCCCAAGGTAAAGCGTAGAGAAAATAAGCCCAAATGCAGGAAATTGGGGCTTTCCAGGGAACTAATGGCCCTGCCCATAGCTGTCCGATGGCTGTATACATCCAAAAAATTCGGATGCCAGCGATTTGTAATAAACCCAAATAAACCCAGGTTTCTGCTGTGGTAATCCGCCCAGCAACGGTTGGTAAGGGGGGATCTAGGGGCGATCGCTTACCCTGATAAATGGCATACCTGATCAAAAATAAGCCAATGCCCAATCCTAGAAGGCGGTTAATTTCAATAGGAGTAGCAATGGCTGATAATAATAAGGCACTACTCCAAGCCCAGTGCAGATGTGATACAACTTTCAGTTCTTGGGCGGTAAGGCGTAAGTAATTTATCAGCCACGGGGAGAGGACGCGATAAGCATACATGATGCTGGTGCCGAGGGCTGACAGGGCAATCAAGCCATCACCTAAGCCTCCTCCCGATGCTTGTAGGAGTTGGTAGAAGAGGAGTTCGTAGGCAGAAATTGATACTCCAAGTAATCCTAAGTAGACTAGGGGTTTCAATTCTTGCTTCCGTCGCCCTACGCCAATGACAATTAAGGCGATCGCTAGTGTAGATAACCCTGTCCAACTGGTAAAGGTATCCCAGCGTAACACGGCACCCAGTACGCCGTACAATAGCGGCAAAATGTGCCAGCTACTGGGGATTTCCAGTCGCGATCGCCGTCGCCAAATTTCTCCTAAAAGCTGCGTCATTAAACCTAAAGCAACGTTGGCGATCGCTAAATTAATCACCGAACGCCCGACAAAGCCCAACGCCTCGGCAGTTAACAATTCCAGACACCACCCCAGTCCGTAAAATGCCCAGTTGTTGGGTTGTAAGTAACTGCGATAAGCGATCGCGCCCATTGTCAAAATAACGGCAACTAGAACACTCACAGATGGGGAAACCAGCGCCCAGTAAACATACAGTGAGTGAACTGTCAGCGAAACCATTTCTAGGCTACACAGCGCGATCGCCCAACTATCCGCAGATTTTGCGTAAAGGGCGGCTAAAGTCCCGTGACGGCGCTTCAACCAGCTGCTAGAGAGCCATAAACTAACGGATGCGATCGCTCCTACAATTAGCCAACCGGGTGCTGAGAGTCGCGCTACTCCTGGTACGCCTTCCCACAGCAGCATTGTGGCGAAACTTAAGCCAAATCCGATTGTAATTATTGCTGCTGCTTGGTGCCGCAAATAGCGCGTATTTACTAACATCAAGCCAGTTGCCACGCCTAAGCTGATTAATCTGGCTCCTGGTAAAGTGAAGGTTAGGACTTGTGCCATTCCCAAAGCTGTCACACTCAGCCAACTAGCTAATTGTCGTTGTAGTTGAGTAGTCTGTTTGGCAACTCCAGTTAAGGCTAAGGGTGTAACTAACCAGATAAGGTTCCATTGCTGGCGGCTAATGATGTCGCTATCCCAAGATAAAGAAGTAATTGGCAACAGTAATTGATAACTTATTGCCGCAAGTCCTAACCCAAGGTGCCATGCGCTGCGCTGCCACAATGTTGAGTGTGAAGCTAAAATGCTAAACGTCCATTCTGCTACCATCACAGCTAACAAAATGCTTGCCCATATTTCTTGACTTAAAGAGGGAAAAAATCGGTCAATGAAAGAGCAAAATGTCAGCAAGCCGATAATATGTGTTAGATAAACTAAACTAACTTTGATCGGACGGCGTTGGGTTACAGCTAAGAGAGTTAGGGTGGATAAAAGTAGATTTAGCGATCGCAATGTTGGATTTGCCAAACTCAGCAGAGTCAGTAAAGCCCCAAAACTGAGTGCTAACTGTTCCCCAAAAAGGGCTAAATCAGGTTTGTTAATTCGATATAAGCGATCGCTCACTGCTACCATCAAAATCAAGTAGGGAAACCAAGCCAGACTCAGCAACGCTGACGGAGAGTCTTGAGAACCAGTGAGTTGAGTAGCAGTTGCGATCGCCCACGCTTGTACCGAAGTGGGTATTAATAGCCAAAGCAAGCAAATTGTCTGTAACCCAATTGCAAAAATTGCTGCCAAATCCTGACGCTTTTCAAAACGTTGCAAACGGCTGATAAAGAACCATAAACCTAAGCCGCTAACAGCAGTAGCTTGCCAAGGAAACTCAGGTCTTACCGAAACTAACCAGCCTAGCAATATTAAAAATCCGCCGATATTTTCTAAGGGAAATTGGTAATCTGTAATTGGTAATTGGGTATTTTGTTGTTTCCTGTTTTCTATTGCTGGCTGCGGCATTTGTTGCGATAACCATGCTACCAACCAACCACAAATTCCAAGGGCTAAACCTAATTGTGTAATTGGGAGATTGACAACGAAAATTGCCCGAAACAGCAGCACCAATAAGGCATAAATTACTAATCCTGCTGGTAAATTGATACCGAATCCGGCTTTATTATTTTCTTCTATAGCCCGCGCAGATGGGCTTTGTTCGTCTAGACCTAGGCTTCCAGGTTGCGGGAATTTTCGGTAACGAATTTGATAAACGGTAGCGATGGTTGTTAACACCATTCCTGCATAAACGGCAATTAGGGGAAATTCTGATAATTTCCAACCCCAGTGCAGGTAACTCAGTCCCAGAATATTTAAAAAGGGTAAATTTTGTAATCGTCCTAAACCAGAAGTTGGGGGGATATTTTTTAATAGCCGGAAGGTGATAGATGTGAGGATAATGGTTGCGATCGCTACCACAATCCAATCCACGGGATTTCGCCACAACCCGAAGCTATCCATCGCCCAAAAGTTGACAGGAACCAGCAACAACGTGACAATTTGCAACGTCTGCGCTGTTAATTGCAAATTAGGCTGCTTACGCGCCCAAAAACTAACTCCCCAGAAAATTGAGGTATAACCCAATAAAACCGCATACTGTCCCGCAGCGGGAAATCTCTGCCATTGACTGGCCGCTAGTACCCCGGAGGATACTACCACCATAAACACACCTAAAAACAGCAGCCAGCGGACGCTTAATTCTGCCACTAGCGACTGAAACATTCCCTCTAAAAAGTTGGGGGGTTTGTTCTGAGTTGTTTGTAGAACTAAATCCGACGATTCTTGGGGAAATCGAGGGTTAGAGAATACTGTTTCTTCAGGTGTGGCTGCGGTTGTTTCCAGTTCTGGTAAGGGACAGGAAAGATATTTTGTAGACAAGCGCTTGACTTGAACCTGAGAAATCAAGCCTAAACGCAACCATACATCCAGCCCTTCTAATAATTCGGGCTGGGAAGTTTTGACCGTTAATTCAATGGTAATGGGGCGGTCAAGTGGAGAAGGCATCAGTAGACCCCATAGAATACGTTTATGTTTTCTCAATCCTGCTTTTGATTGAGATGGTTTGCCTAGTGCTGATGTGCCACTTTATAATCTGATAACCTAGGGTAGTTCCATCCCATGTCACTAAATGTTTACTAAATATATGTTTAGCCCCCCAATTTATCCTTGGGGTTGGGGGGATTAGATATGTAGGTTAGATGAGAAGAAGAATGAACCCCAAAGACGCAAAGAACAAGGAAGGAAAGATAAGAAGAAGAATTTTGCTCAAGCTTTAGCGCTAATTCAGTTCAACTTCGTTGGTGTTGGAGTTGTACAGTTTACTGGGATACTGGTTTTCAAAATATGCGATCGCTGCTTCCCCAAAACCCCAAATTGCTCCGGCTCCGAGTGCAGGCTTTATTAGTTTGGAAATGAAGGGTATATTAGAAGACACTTCGATTGCTATTTTATACAGCGCATCAGCCCCTCCTCCCACCATAACTGCACCAGCTAAGGCAGATGCTCCGCCTGCGGCGACAACATCAACGTCATAAATTCTGGCAATTCGATTTACAACAGCTATCTCGGCAAAAGTCATACCAGCGGTGAACAGAAAGGGTATATCTATTACACCTGCTGCTGCACCTGCACCCATAATCAAGATTAATTCTTCTCTGGCTTGATCGCGGCACAATTTGGACACGTTAGCTTTCTCCAGACAAAACTCATTGCTTGTTTCTGTCCAATTAAAGCCGACAAAATCACAAAGCCGCAAGTTTTTCAGACTTAGTAGGTTGGAATTTTGGAACCGGGAGCATCCCGTATTTGCAAATCGCCCACAGGCTTCCAGTCTATGGCTACACAAACAAACCCTACCGACCCAGCCCTAATTCAGTCCGCGCAGGCGGACTTGGTTTGTATTGAGTCCGCGCAGGCGGACTTGGTTTGTGTAGCCGCGATTTCCTTTTCTCCTGGTATTTTTGCTTCGTTGTTTAACCTAACCTACTGTATGAATGCAACGCCAGTATTACGTAGTTAATGTCTTGTCAAACTGCTCTTTCTGCTGTTGATAGCGTTCCTTGTACTGGCGTTGGCGCTTGTTGTGATCCACAATTGGCGCAGGATAACCAACAGCTTCACTCTCCAAAGCTGGGATCTTTCCAGTAACCAGATATTCTGTATCTACAGAGCGCAATTCAGGCACCCATTCCCGGATATAATCACCGTCTGGATCGAATTTCTGAGCTTGAGTAGCTGGGTTAAAAATCCTTACTGGCTTCGGGTCCATGCCACTCGAAGCACTCCACTGCCAACCACCATTATTGGCCGAAAGATCCCAATCATAAAGCTTCTGCATAAAGTATTTTTCACCTTTACGCGGATCGATGAGCAAGTCTTTGGTGAGAAAATTGGCGACAATCATCCGACAACGGTTGTGCATCCAGCCAATTTCATTCATTTGCCGCATCGCTGCATCTACAATTGGGTAGCCAGTTCTCCCCTCACACCACGCTTGGAAATCTTCCTCGTTGTTTTCATAAGGGAAATTTTGTAAAAGTTCGCGGAAAGCACCTTCTGCTAATTCTGGGAACCAATACATCGCGTGTTGATAAAATTCCCGCCACGCCAGTTCCTGTTGCCATCCCCGGATGCTAGATTGTTCTTCATCGCTGCGGCTGTTCTCTAAGGCAGTTTCGGTAGTTTTCCAAACTGTGCGAATACCAATAACGCCAAATTTTAAGGCTGCACTGAGTTGAGATGTTCCATGTACTGCGGGAAAATTGCGCTGTTCTTTGTATTCGTCCAGGTGAGAGTCACAAAATTCTTCCAGCTTTTCTTGGGCCGCAGCTTCCCCTGGTTGTGTCACCAATTCATTATCCCAGACAAATCCCAAATCCTTCGCTGTAGGCAATTCCACCACCCCAGCTTGATGCGCCGCTTCTTGTTCGGCTGGGGTTAATTTTTGAGCATCTTTGAGTTCTTCTACTGGTTCGGTTTTGGGTTTACTGCTCCAGTTTCTCCAGAAAGGAGTGTAAACTGTGTAGGGTTTATTTGAACCTGTGAAAATATCTTCTGGTGAGTGTAATAACTGATCCCAATTATTCTGTACTTCGATACCCTTTGCTTTGAGAGTTTCAGTGACAATGCGATCGCGTTCTTTCGAGTACGGTTCCACATCCCAATTCCAGAATACCGCCTTAGCATTCAAAGCCGCAGCCAAAGCAGGTATCGCTTGAGTCGGATTATCGTGCAGAATCAACAATTGGCTACCAGCCTGCTGATAACGCTCTTTAAGTGACTGCAAACTGCCAATCATGTACACCATTCTTGCAGGTGCCACATCATCCCTTTCCAAAATATTCGGATCTAGGCAAAATACACCTACAACCTTCTGACTCCGCTGACGTGCCGCAGCCAGTCCAATATTATCCGAAATGCGTAAATCGCGACGATGCCAAAACAAAATCAGGTCAGACATTTATTAAATCTTTTATTCCAGAGGCTTATTCTTTCAGCTTAAAAGCTGGCAACGTGCGTGTTATCACTCTTGCGAATTATTCCTTAGGCAACCCACAGAATCAATTTTCTCCTCTGGGTACTGTTGCTATCTAAAGCCTTAAAAACAATTCACCAAGCCTATGCTGCTTTAAATATTCAACCCCCACATTGTCAGCATTCCCGATTGCTAATTCCAGCAATATACCCTGCTAACTATTTATTATAAATTTTGCTTATTATTAGACTCAATCCCACTTTTTAAAATTCCTAATATCTTGCCTACATTATTCAAGAAATATTCATTTAAGTCAAATTCAATTGTTTTGTCAACCAGCTTCATAAATTTCCAATTACTGCCAGTAGTAACAACCCCATAAATTGCCTTTACTTAATTTCCTTTCCGCTGATTAAACAACTGAGCAGCTACCATTTCAGCCATACATTGTCCCAAACCAGATTCAATATTATCGTTTTTAGCTTCTACCAGAGTAATTACTGGAGCTTCTATCAATAGCTGTTCCGGCGATTTGCTAATCAGAAAGTCGCAAAAACCAATCAGTCCCTTTTCTAAATCAACATTAAACTTTTTCCCCGAAAATAAACTTATCTGCTCTGATAACTGTTTTCTAAGTTCAATCAAGATTGGAGTAACAATCATTTCAGAACGAGCTTTTTCTGAAGTAATTGCTAAGGCTAATGGAATATTATATTGTAGAGTTTCTGCCAGCAATGTACTGTAATTTACATCTGGAATATTGTTATAAATTCCAAACTTTTCGCTGATGGTAATCCCAAAAATATTTTTAATACCTTCTATGCTGAATTGACTGTATGCCATCCTATTAGTTTTTGGTTCTATAATCTGCTACTTTTGATAACTATTTTATTATATTTTCTGGGGCAAGCAAGATGCTCACCCCGGTTTATTTACTTCAAAAACGGACGAGCTAAAAAGAAACTAGAAATCGATTTGGCATCTACAGGTTCGCCTGCCAAAATCACTTTTTCTAACTCTTCAGGAGTCATCAAAACTGTTTCAATATCTTCATCGACATCTTGCTGGGGAGGCTTTTCTAAACGTTCTAAATCTTGAGCTAAAAAAGCATAAATAAACTCATCAGAATAACCAGGCGCTAAGGAAAACTTACCCAAGTTTTGCCATTTGTGAGCGCGATACCCGGTTTCTTCTTCTATCTCCCGCTTAATCGTCTCCGCCGGATCTTCATTCGGCTCTATTGTTCCCGCCGGAAACTCCAAAAGCCGCCCCTGAACTGCAAAGCGATATTGCCGCAATAGTATCAGTTTACCTTCTGGCGTGACTGGCACGGCAAGCGCCCCGCCCGGATGACGAACGCATTCCCACTCACCTTCAGCACCATTGGGGAGGCGCAGACGGATAACTTCATAGTTAAATTTACGCCCTTTATAGAATAGGCGTTGTTGTAAAACTGTTGGCGGTTCTTGACCCAGCGACATAGTAAATTACAATCGGCGGACTCCTGAACAGTCTACAGCCTGAACCAGTTGCGCGATCGCTTTCCCCGAAACTGGCTCTATCCAATCTGGCGCAATTTCCGCCAAAGGAACAAGCACAAAAGCCCTTTCCCCCATTCGAGGGTGAGGTATCTCAAGTGTCGGCGTATCCAAAATTACATCATCAAATAGCAGTATATCTAAGTCAAGGGTTCTTGCCCCCCAGCGTTTTTTTCGGATGCGACCAAATTGCGCTTCAATTCTCAGCAGTTTCTCTAACAATTCCTGGGGTGTCAGCTTGACATCCAACAATGCACAACCATTCAAGTAATCTGGTTGCGGTGGCCCGATAGGTGCAGTTTGATACCAACTAGACCGTGCTATTACGGTTATTCCGGGAGTTGCATCCAGAATTTCCAAAGCTGCTGTGAGGATAGCGCGGCTGTCACCGAGATTGCTACCAAGAGCGATCGCGCTTTTGGTACACTTTTCTAATCCCATTTTCCTAATATGCTACACGCAAATCCCCCCAATTTATCGGGGGGTTTGGGGATCTCAAATGTTGCATCAAAAACGCGAATCCGTGGCAAAGAGGCTGTTAGCTGTCTAAATTTCCTCCGCCTAAATATTGATCTTTAAAGGTGTTAATTTCCTCAGATAGTTCTTGGCGGCTGGAAGCCCGGAGTAAATAGCGGTTAATGAACCAAACTGTGTATCCTAGACCAATCAGATTCAAAGTCGAATCTAGCAAAGGCAAGTCATCAATTGCATCCAGCAAAGCCAGCGTCAGCTTTAAGGTAATCAAAGATGCAAAAATTAGACCAACTGTAATTAGCGGTCGGCTGTATGACTTGAAAAAGTTGCCAATATAATTTGGCATCTTATCTAGAAAATCAGCAATTTTTTCCCCGACCTGCTGCCATTGAGAATTAAAGTTTTCTGTGGATAGTCTTTTTTCTCCCAAGGTTTCTGAGTTTACCTCTACCTCAAGCTTGATGTTTTCAGCTTCTGCCGTATCGTCGGAGCGAGAAAGTTCAGGATTCATATCAATTTTTGGGAATGACAACAACTTGATGCGTTAATTACGGCGGCGATTGTTCTAGTTCTGGCTTGTCTTATGAAGATAGCGAGGTTAATGCTGCGCTTGGAAGTCATTATCTACTAAAATGATGAAAATCAAGCATTTTAAAGCAAAATTCACTGAACAACCTTGCTCTGTCGCCGCTCTTCAATACTCTCATCCATAAAAATAGCCGAGTATTGCCATAACCGCCTCTAGCATTGGTTGTAGCCCCTGTAAAAGTAACTTAGTTTATGATTCATCTGAGTAAGGCAGCAGCTAGCGAAATTAAGCGTCTGCAATCTAAGCGTCACAACTCCAAGAATCTCCAATTCCGTTTGGGAGTTCAAAGTGGTGGTTGTTCCGGAATGTCCTACACTCTAGGATTTGAAGACGTTGTGACCTCAGGCGATCGCGTATATGATTGCGATGGGATTCAAGTGGTGGTGGACGAGCAAAGCCTAAATTACATCAACGATCTCACCCTGGATTACTCAGAGGATCTTATGGGTGGGGGGTTTCGCTTCCACAACCCAAAAGCCAAAGAAAGCTGTGGCTGCGGTAACTCCTTCTCAATTAATGAGCCGGTCACAACCGACATATAAAGCACCAAACTCCACAAATTGACACAAAGCCATTAATGGTGCTAAACTCAGAATTTGTCTGCATTCGGTTCAACTAAAGGCTCTGTAAATCCCGTAACTCATGCCCACAATCCAGCAGCTCATCCGTAATGAGCGCCTAAGTACAAACAAGAAAACTAAGTCGCCAGCTCTCAAGAGCTGTCCGCAGCGTCGGGGTGTCTGCACCAGAGTATACACAACGACACCAAAGAAACCTAACTCAGCTCTCCGGAAAGTAGCAAGAGTTCGTCTGACTTCAGGCTTTGAAGTAACGGCGTATATCCCCGGAATCGGTCACAACTTGCAAGAACACTCCGTGGTAATGATTCGGGGTGGAAGGGTTAAGGACTTGCCCGGAGTTCGTTACCACATTATTCGCGGAACACTAGACACGGCGGGAGTAAAAGATCGTCGTCAAGGTCGTTCTAAGTACGGCACTAAACGGCCTAAAGAAGCTAGCGCGAAGAAGTAAGCTTTGCCAAAAGCTGCCATTGTGGTGTTCGGAAAGCCAAAATGTTCGCAGTTGTGCGATCGCACTTTCCTTAGTCGCGGGAACATCCTCTCTCGTGCTAAAACTGGGATGAAACCCAGGCAATAATGGTAGAGTTGGATAAAGTATGTTTTAACTGGATTCTGTGCGATGAGAAGCATCAGAGATGTTATAGAAGCGTAGAGTCACACCTGATGCGGTAGAGATACCAATAAAAGCTAGGGGGTGTGAATCCAGTAAAATATATCTGAAATCCAGGAAAGACTGCTTCGTTGTTGGCAACGAGGCAAAAAGAAATTAACGCGCTGGGGACAGGACGTAACTGTTATGTATGGGCGAATTTCACAATCGAGTGAAATTCCCGCAGTACACTTTCCTGAACCCACAAAAAGGCTTGTTAAACAAAAAATCCCATCAAGAGGCGCGTCCATTGGGATTTAAGAAATTCTGCATTTTATTCATTGAAGGCTTACTATGTCTCGTCGTACCGTAGTTAAAAAGCGTCCTGTTCCCCCCGATCCAGTTTATAACAGCCGCCTGGTCAGCATGATGGTGCGGCGGATTATGAGAAGCGGCAAGAAATCCATAGCTTTAGGGATTATCTATGACGCACTGAAAACCATCGAGGAAAGAACAGGCAGCGATGCTTTGGAAACTTTTGAAAAAGCAGTTCGCAATGTCACCCCTCTGGTGGAAGTAAAAGCGCGTCGAGTGGGTGGTGCCACATACCAGGTGCCGATGGAAGTCCGTGCTGACCGAGGAACAGCCTTAGCGTTGCGCTGGCTGATTCAATTTTCCCGCTCTCGTCCAGGCCGCACAATGGCAGGCAAACTGGCAAATGAGTTAATGGATGCTGCTAACGAAACAGGGAACGCCATTCGTAAGCGCGAAGAAACGCACCGGATGGCAGAAGCGAATAAAGCTTTTGCACATTATCGGTACTAAAGACGGACTCGCATCCATCAAAGGTGAAAACCTTTAACAAAGTATACAATTATAAGCAGAGAGTAACGCCCGCATCCCATGCGGCACAGATAAAAGGAGGTAACTGTGGCACGTACCGTCCCGCTTGAAAGAACACGCAATATTGGAATTGCGGCCCACATAGACGCGGGCAAGACAACAACAACAGAACGGATTCTGTTCTATTCAGGTATCGTTCATAAAATTGGTGAAGTACACGAGGGAACGGCTACCACTGACTGGATGGAGCAGGAGCGGGAGCGGGGCATCACCATCACTGCTGCCGCTATCAGCACCAGTTGGCGGGATCACCAGATCAACATTATTGACACCCCAGGCCACGTAGACTTCACGATTGAAGTAGAACGTTCCATGCGGGTATTGGATGGCGTGATTGCCGTGTTCTGCTCGGTTGGCGGCGTGCAGCCTCAATCTGAAACTGTATGGCGACAGGCAGATAGATATAAAGTTCCTCGGATCGCCTTTGTAAACAAGATGGATCGGACTGGGGCGAACTTCTACAAAGTTTATAGCCAGATACGCGATCGCGTCCGGGCAAACGCCGTCCCAATTCAAATTCCCATCGGCGCTGAAAACGACTTTCGAGGAATTGTGGATTTGGTTCGGATGCGAGCCTACATCTACAAAGACGACCAGGGAAAAGATGTTGAGGACACTGAGATTCCCGCCGATCTTCAGGAAGTAGCCGAAGAGTACCGCACCAAGCTCATCGAATCCGTAGCAGAAACCGATGATGTCCTGACGGAGAAGTACCTCGAAGGTGAAGAACTAACCGAACAAGAAATTCGGACGGCGTTGCGTAAAGGCACCATTGCAGGCACAATTGTCCCGCTTTTGTGCGGAAGTGCCTTTAAAAACAAGGGCGTTCAGTTGCTATTAGATGCAGTGGTAGATTACCTACCCGCACCCATTGACGTTCCCCCAATTCAAGGGCTATTGCCAGACGGCACTGAGGTCGTTAGACGCGCCAGTGATGCAGAGCCAGCGGCAGCTTTGGCTTTCAAGATTATGGCAGATCCCTATGGACGCTTGACGTTCATTCGGGTATATTCCGGCGTAATCAAAAAGGGTAGTTACATCCTCAACTCCACTAAGGGGAAAAAGGAACGCATTTCTCGCTTGATCATTCTCAAAGCTGACGAACGGATCGAGGTAGATGAAATGCGGGCTGGAGACTTGGGCGCTGCATTGGGTCTCAAAGACACCTTTACAGGCGATACCATCTGCGACGAAAACTCACCAGTGATTCTGGAGTCCCTGTTTATCCCAGAGCCAGTGATATCTGTAGCAGTGGAACCCAAAACCAAGCAGGATATGGAAAAGCTATCCAAAGCTCTGCAATCCTTGTCTGAGGAAGATCCAACTTTCCGAGTCAACATTGACCCCGAAACCAACCAGACAGTAATTGCGGGGATGGGCGAACTGCACTTAGAAATTCTCGTAGATCGAATGCTGCGAGAGTTCAAGGTAGAAGCCAACGTCGGTGCGCCGCAAGTCGCTTACCGCGAAACCATCCGCAAGCCCGTCAAAGCTGAAGGTAAATTTATCCGTCAGAGTGGTGGTAAAGGTCAGTACGGTCACGTAGTGATTCAGGTGGAGCCTGGAGAGCCTGGGACTGGTTTCGAGTTTGTCTCCAAAATTGTTGGGGGTATAGTACCTAAAGAGTACATCGGCCCAGCAGAACAAGGGATGAAAGAAGCTTGCGAATCCGGCATTGTGGCTGGATATCCCGTGATTGACCTGCGGGCAACTATGGTAGATGGGTCTTACCACGATGTAGACTCCTCAGAAATGGCTTTCAAAATCGCTGGCTCAATGGCTATTAAAGAAGCCGTGATGAAGGCTTCACCAGTGCTATTGGAGCCTATGATGAAAGTTGAGGTAGAAGCTCCTGAAAACTTCCTTGGGGACGTGATGGGAAACCTCAACTCTCGTCGCGGTCAAATTGAAGGCATGAACTCGGAACAAGGTGTTACTAAGGTGACAGCCAAAGTTCCACTCGCTGAGATGTTTGGCTATGCGACGGATATCCGGTCGATGACTCAGGGTCGGGGTATCTTCTCAATGGAGTTTAGCCATTACGAAGAAGTTCCTCGCAACGTGGCTGAAACCATCATCGCCAAGAGCAAAGGGAACGCATAATTAGTCTGCGGTCAGTTGTTAGTTATAGGTAGCTTGCCAACTGGCAACTGACGTCAGGCATCTTGCCTGGGGCTACCAACTGACAAAGGAAAAAGGAAAAAGGAACACGTAACACATGGCACGCGCAAAGTTTGAACGGACTAAACCCCACGTCAATATCGGCACAATTGGTCACGTTGACCACGGCAAAACAACCTTAACTGCTGCTATTACCATGACCCTGGCAGCAATGGGTCGGTCGAAAGCAAAGGGTTATGCCGACATTGATGCAGCGCCGGAGGAAAAGGCTCGCGGGATTACCATCAACACCGCTCACGTTGAGTATGAAACCGAATCTCGCCACTATGCCCACGTAGACTGCCCAGGTCACGCGGACTATGTGAAGAACATGATCACGGGTGCAGCTCAAATGGATGGTGCCATCCTGGTAGTGTCAGCGGCAGATGGCCCCATGCCTCAGACACGGGAACACATCCTCCTCGCTAAGCAAGTTGGCGTTCCCCAGCTAGTTGTCTTCTTGAATAAGCAAGACATGGTGGACGATGAAGAATTGTTAGAATTGGTGGAACTAGAAGTCCGGGATCTGCTGAGTTCTTACGAATTCGACGGTGACAATATTCCCATCGTGTCAGGATCGGCGCTACAAGCGTTAGAAACCATGACTGCTAATCCCAAGACCACACGGGGTACCAATGAGTGGGTAGATAAAATCTACCAGTTGATGGATGAGGTAGATTCCTACATTCCAACACCAGAGCGGGATATTGACAAGCCCTTCCTGATGGCTGTAGAAGACGTATTCTCGATCTCAGGTCGTGGTACCGTTGCTACTGGTCGTATTGAGCGGGGTAAAGTAAAAGTCGGGGAAACCGTTGCCCTGGTGGGAATTCGCGACACTCGTAGCACAACCGTGACTGGGATAGAAATGTTCCAGAAGACCTTGGATGAAGGTATGGCAGGCGATAACGTCGGCGTACTGCTTCGGGGTCTGAAGAAGGAAGACATTGAGCGGGGTATGGTGCTGGCTAAGCCTGGTACAATCACTCCTCACACTCTATTTGAGTCGGAAGTCTATATCCTCCAGGAAAAAGAAGGCGGTCGGAAAACACCGTTTTTCGCAGGCTATCGTCCTCAGTTCTACGTGCGGACAACCGACGTAACAGGAACCATCAAAGCCTTTACAGCAGATGATGGTACTGATGCCGAGATGGTGATGCCGGGAGACCGCATCAAAATGACCGTTGAGTTAATCAACGCGATCGCTATTGAGCAGGGAATGCGCTTCGCTATCCGTGAAGGTGGCCGCACCATCGGTGCAGGTGTCGTTTCTAAAATCCTGAAGTAGGATTCTGACAAACGAATAAGGAGCAGAAAAGCAGTTGCCTTTCTGCTCCTTATCTGTGTCGCTTAAATCAAACTTTCTAATTTTCTGGCTCGGAAATTAGGTTTCATTCATAAGATACAATCTCGAAGGCTCTAGCTTCTACCAACTACTTTGAACCTGGAAAACTGAAAATGGCAACTATCCAACAGCAAAAAATTCGCATTCGCCTTAAGGCTTTCGATCGGCGTTTGCTAGACACATCTTGCGAGAAGATTGTCGATACGGCAAACCGGACACAAGCTACAGCAATCGGTCCTATTCCCTTACCGACGCGGAAGAAAATTTACTGTCTCTTGAGATCACCTCACGTTGATAAGGACTCGCGGGAACACTTTGAAACCCGCACCCACCGCCGCATTATTGACATTTACCAGCCTACCTCGAAGACAATTGACGCTTTGATGAAACTGGATTTGCCAGCAGGCGTGGATATTGAAGTCAAACTTTAATAGGGCTTACGCAGGTCAACACGCTGTAGGGGCTTTTTGATTACCATGCCCCTACAACAGAATCAGGCATTCACTAAAATTAACTGCGTAAGTCCTGTTTAACAGTTTGTCAGTTGTTAGGGACGAGTTCCAACTATTCCCTAACCATTGACTAATGGCTATCTGTTGGCCCTTTAGAGCAACCTCTAAAGGGCTTCGTAGTTGGGATTCTGGGGAGAAATCGGTTAAAGTAAGTAAAGAATCACACTTACCGTGAACTATAGGGACAATGGCATCCTCTTCCTCAATCGCAGTTCGAGAACTTCCCCTTTTTCCACTGCCCGAAGTGGTGCTATTTCCAGGGCGACCCCTGCCACTACATATTTTTGAGTTTCGCTACAGAATTATGATGAACACGATTCTGGATAGCGATCGCCGCTTTGGGGTCTTGATGTGGAACCCAGTTCAAGGTAAACCCGCAACTGTAGGATGCTGCGCTGAAATTATTCACTTGCAGCGTCTTCCAGACGACCGTATGAAAATATTAACCTTGGGTCAGCAGCGGTTTCGAGTTCTGGAGTACGTCCGCGAAAAGCCCTATCGAGTCGGTTTGGTGGAATGGATTGAAGACAATCCGCCAGAAAAAGATTTGCGAAGTTTGGCTACAGAGGTTGAACAGTTGCTCAGAGATGTTGTGCATCTCTCAGCCAAGTTGACTGAGCAAGATATGGAACTTCCAGAAGACCTGCCAACTCTCCCTAGAGAATTGTCTTTTTGGGTTGCCAGTAATCTTTACAATGTAGCAGCTGAACAGCAATCCCTTCTGGAAATGCAGGATACAGCAGCACGTCTGGAACGCGAAGCGGAAATTCTCACCTCTACTCGCAATCACCTGGCGGCTCGTACTGTACTCAAAGATGCGCTGAGATAGTATTAGTTAATTGCTAATTGCTAATGGTAATAAACCAAATCGCAATTAGCAATTCGGTCTAAATCCGAGCGTCTTTTTGCCAACTAAACCAGCCGTACCAGTGACGAACAGCCAGCCATACGGCGGAAAGCAATCCTGCTAGGCTAAGGGTTAGGCCGCTGTAAGGCACTAATAAACCAAAAACGGGCAGGACTGCACCGGAAATTGTGCAAATGAGCGCAGCTAAGGAAGCCCGACGGTTGTTTGCGCCTAAGCCCCAGGATAAAGCTAACAAAGTTAGGGAAATTAAAGTCCACGCCAGGGGCGCACTTATTAAGCGGCTGAGATAAGTCAAAGTTAGTAAGCAAGCAAAGAAAACGCCGCCTGCGATCGCTACATTTTTCAGAGTCATTGGTAGCGACAAATACAGCAATAATATCCACCACAGAAATAACGCTGGTGCTAACAACAGCAGCCGTGGCAAAATTCCCGTATTCCGAATTGGGCCTGTCGAGGTAAAGACACCAAAGGGATTTTGTACAGAAACATTGTCATCAAATACCCAGGTGAAACGAGTGCCTTGTCCCTCGCGTTTGCTTTCAGTCGGGAGAATCCCACTAGCAAAATCAGCGTCAGGGAAGGTAGAGAGCGCTGTCAAGCGAAAGTTGGAGAGCAACTGACCATTAGCACTATAAACCCAACGCGGCCCTCCTTGAGCCTTGTAGGTGACTTTGAAAGTAGTTTCTTGTCCAGGTTTCAAGTTGAAAGGAAAACCATAGTCACCAGGGTTTCTGTGTTGAAGCCGAGTGCCATCCCGCTCTACCTTAAAGCCTTGCAGCAGCGAGTAACCGTTAGGCGGCGGTATTTCAAAGAAAAAATTCTCAATATCGCTGAGCTGGTTGACTACTTTATATTCAGCCGTGTAGTCTACTCGGTAAATCGCCCGCCGATCTTGAACGTCTTTGCTTTGGTCAAGCTCTACCTGAATTTGCGAGCCAGCCAGCGTCAGGAAGCGATTAACCTCTCGCGTATCCTTTACCCGGACGATTTTTCCATCAACTTGAGTGTCGTAAGCATACGGCTGTTGGATCGTGTACCGCACTTGTGGCGCTGCTTGCTCTAGCCTATCCCCAGCAACAGTTTGAGCCACTTGAGTCACCTTTGCCTGTTCCCAGTTGTGGTAACGATTGCCTAAAGTTGAGGTAAGAAAAAATCCTCCCACCAGCAAAACTAAGACTAGGGCTAAATGCTGCAATCCTCTAAGTAATTGGGAATATAGCAGCACCCATTCGCCAATGAAAATAGATTGTTCTGGCTGAACTCGACGTAGGGAAAAACTCAACAGAGCGATCGCAATTCCCAAACCACCGACAATGAATATTAATGTGGGGAACATCGCAAGCAGCTGTCCCCCAAATTTCATTAGCTCAGCCGGATGCGTTAAATCGGGCAATCCGGGAATGCCTTGAGCAGATGGAAACATAGTTGTAGATTTGTAAAGACGCTTGTAGGTCGCGTCTGCTTTGAGTTTTAGAGACTACAATTTCATCACTAGAGTTTCCCTATTGACACAATAGAATAGCTACCAAAAATCTTCAGCGTTTCGGTATAAGCTGTTAATTCTTTTAAAGCAGATTGAACAGAAGCTTCTCTGGCATCAGCTTCTAGGTCAGTAAAGAAAAGATAGTCACCAAGACTTCGCTTTGTTGGACGAGATTCAATTCGGCTCAAGTTAATCCCTCGACTGGCAAACACTTCAAGCGGCTTAACCAGCGCCCCCGGTACATTAGCGGGAACGCTAAAAGCTAAACTGGTATGACTGCCGCCGCCGGAAGGTTGTAAACTCAGTACCCAGAACCTGGTATAATTATCCGGATAATCATTAATAGGACAGACGAGAATTGGTAGCTGGTAGAGTTGGGCAGCTCTAGAGGATGCGATCGCTGCCGCAGTTTTATCCTCGCCCAAATACTTTAGCGCCTCCGTAGTCGCATTCATCGGCACTAACTGCACAGAGGGCAGGAACCGCTCCAGCCAACCCTGACACTGAGCTAGAGCCTGCGGGTGTGAATAAACTGTCTTTATTTCCTCCAGAGTTTCCGCTCGTGACAACAGGGCATGAGAAATTGGCAACACATGAGCCTGTTGAATTTGCAGCTTATCCAATTGCCAGAGCGTATCCAGCGTTGTTGTCACGCTGCCCTCTACAGAATTTTCTACAGGCACGACTGCGACATCAGCCTGTCCCTGTGCTGCTGCTCGCAGCGTCTGAGCAATGCTGGGACAAGGACATAACAGCCCTTGCTGTCCCCTTTGGTTGAGCCAATTTACATAAGCCAAGGCAGCTGCTTCTGCGTAAGTGCCTGGTGGCCCCAAATGTGCAACCGATACGACCATTAAAGCTAGCCCTCAGTTTTCCGCGAGAGTGATTCTGACAACGTTTTAACCTTTATCAGTTATCAGTTACCAGGTGTCAACTACTCAGTCCGTCGCTGGGGATAGGCTGCTGGATCTAGGTTAAACCCAATAATAGTGTCTACTTGTGATGCCTGAGAAGGAGGGAAATCAACTACATAAATTTTTATCATGACAGAGCGATTCAATTAATGCACAGTTTCCTTTCAAAAGCTGTAGCAGCGGAACAATCGAAATCCCCTGCAACTTTTTTAAGAACAGTAACGTAAAATTAACTTATCCTGCGTACAGAATTACATTCTGTTACCATCCCCTCATGCAAACTCAATTTGTTGCCTCCCAATCTGTTGAAATTGCTGTTCCGGAACAACCTGTTCCAATTCAGCATTATCTGCGCCAACCCCAACGTCTAGTACAAGCTCTGGTTGACCCCACTCGAATCGAACAACTCAGCGAGGAGATTTTCCGCCTGAAAATGCGTCCGTTGAGCTTTATGGCCCTTTCACTTCAACCAATTGTAGATATGAAGGTGTGGGCAGATGCAGATGGGACGGTTCACTTAAGGTCTACACGTTGTGAGATTCGCGGCATTGAGTATATCAACCAGCGCTTTGCGCTTAACTTGGTTGGTAAGCTTTCTCCGTGTCAAGTAAACGGTACAACTCATCTCAAAGGTAGAGCGGATTTAGAGGTCAAAGTCGAGTTACCGCACGCTTTTTGGTTCACGCCTAAAGCTTTTATAGAAGCTACCGGGAATGGTTTGCTCAAGAGCGTGCTGTTGACTATTAAACAACGATTAATGTATCAGCTGCTATCAGACTATCGCCGCTGGGCTAACACTTGGAATCAGCAGACACCCCCACCTCAAGTTCCGGTACTGCCCGCAGACAGCCCGTCGGCTTAATAAATTGAGGCTGAGCCTCGTTATTTTAGTTCCCAGGCTGGGACTGAGAACTAGGAGGGGGAGGCTCAGCCTCCAGAGAGGATATAGACTGAAAATCTACAATTTAATATCAACCCGGCAAGGACTGAAAGACCTCCGATGGAAGCGGGAGGGGCCGTGTTGTTGTAAAGCAAGTAGATGGCGAGCGGTGCCGTAACCCTTGTTCGCTGTTAAGTTGTAGGCGGGGTACTTCGCCGCCAGACGGATTATCAGGTCGTCGCGCCACACTTTAGCAACAATGCTGGCGGCGGCAATTACCAATGATTTTTCATCACCCTTGACTAGATTCTGTTGTGGGATTGGCAAGTCTGGAAGCTGCCACTTACCATCAACCAGACAAAGCTCTGGTTGGACATTCAGCTTGATTACAGCCCGCTTCATCGCTAACAAGGATGCGTGGAAAATATTAATTTGGTCAATTTCCTTGTTGGAAGCATAACCAATTTTCCAGTCTAGAGCGATCGCTTGAATTTGTGCCGCCAGTTTACCACGGCGATAACTAGACAACTGCTTGCTGTCTCTTACCCCAGCGGCTGAAAGTTCAGCAAAAGCAGACTTTGGTAATATTACAGCCGCCGCCACTACTGGGCCAAACAAAGCTCCGCGCCCAACTTCATCGACACCAGCAACCAGTTCCCAGCCACCGAGTAACTCTGGCAAATCCGAGAGGTTAAAATTTGGTTTGCGGGAAGTCTTAACGACTGCACCTTTGTCTACCAGTTGCTGCACCGACACGATAGGAAAGCTCCTTAGTAATTAGTCACTGGTTCTTAGCCATTAGTCAGCTGCCATCTTAAAAGTTGTCAAGTTGAAACGAAGTCTTTTTCTAACAACTTTCCAACCTTCCAACCTTCTTCCCGCCAACCGACTAATGGCTAACCACTAACTTCACCCTTTCTCAAGCCTCTGTTGCAGAAGACCGCCGCCGCCGCCGCCGCCGAACTGGAGACTCGTCACTGTCTGATTCTGATTCTTCACTGGGGGATGCAGAGTCAGATGCGATCGCATCTGACTCTTCAGGGGCTTCGTCTACGACAGGTGCCACTTCCTCTATCTGTTGTTGCTGTTCGTCTGCTGTCTGATATTCCATTTCATCTACCTCAAATTCGGAGGGTAGATAAGAGGTATTATCATCTTCGTCAGACTCAAAGGCAGAAGTCTGTGTATCCCTTTCATCTTTCGCCGCCTGGATTGAGGAAGCGATCGCTTCCGTAGACTGTGACTCTCCAGGCAAAGTAATCGACACTATCGCCGATTTCGGATTTTTCACTTCCCGCTCTAACAGCACCAACGGAGAAATTCCCATTAAAGCATAAACATCCTGTTGCTCTGCGGTCATTTCAATGGAAACAATCTCCGGCGGTTCAATTTCCTGTCTGGAAGGCTTGGGACGCTCAGGTTTCGGCGAGCGACGGACTTCTTCCACAACGGGTAGAGGCGTACTTCCCCCGCCCATATATGTCTCGCTTTCGCGGATTGGTTCCGGTTCTGCCACCGGAGTTGACCGGAAATGATTCACTATAGTCGGAGGAGTCGAAATCCGAATAGGAGTTTTTGGGGTTGGGGTTAATTCCTCCTTTAATGGAGGTTCACCCACCCGACGGCGGCGACGACGGCGATTATTATTTGCCCCCCGCTCCTGATAGCTGGGATGATTCATCAAATCCATTGACTCGTCATCATCGTCAGCACCTAAATCTAAAGCTTCGCTGCGACTTTCAACGGCTGGCAAAGGTATTTCCCTAATTCCGACTTCATTGTTGCGGTAGGGTAACGTCCGTGCTTCCCTAACAGGTGTCGGCGAGGGAGGTTCGGCAATTTCTCCTCCATTTTTGTTAGCATCACCCGGTAGGCGAACCATATGCCCCAAACCGCCACAACTGGGGCAGGGCTGACTAAACAACTCGTAAATATTTTGCCCTTGCCGCTTGCGAGTTAGTTCTACTAAGCCGAGTTCGGAAAGTTGAGCAATTTGTGGTCTAGCTTTGTCTGCCTTGAGTGCTTTGTTGAAGTGTTCCAGCACTTGCAGCTGGTCTCGCCGCGCATCCATGTCAATAAAGTCAACAATGATGACACCAGCGATATTTCGCAACCGCAGTTGACGGGCTATTTCTGTCGCTGCTTCACTGTTTGTCCACAGGACAGTTTCTCTAGCAGTTGCAGAACGGGTGAAGGAACCTGAGTTGACATCAATCACCGTTAAAGCTTCCGTCAGCTGGATAATGATGTAGCCTCCTGAAGGTAGATCCACTCTAGGTTTGAGGGCTTCTCGAATGGCTGCATTGATGCGGAAGTATTCTAAGATAGAAAGGCGCTCGCGGTGATGGTCAATTAATACTCCTTCCGGGGACTTTCCCCCGCTCCAACTGACTAAGTATTGCTTGACTCGCTTAACTCCGGTGTGGGAATCTACGACAATACGATTTACTTCTGCACTGTACATATCCCGCAGGACGCGCTGAATAAAATCATCGTCTCGATTTAGCAGCGCTGGCGCTCTAGTAGAGTTTACCTCTTGTTGAGTCGCTTCCCACTGTTTTTGCAGTGTCTCCAAATCTTCTATGATGGCTTCTTCCGAGCGTCCCTCGGCTTCTGTCCGCACGATTAGCCCCATGCCCGCAGGTTTAATGAGAACGGCTAAGGCTCTAAGGCGGTTGCGCTCGTTTTCGCTCTTGATTTGCCGCGACAGACTCACACCTCGTCCGAAGGGCATCAATACTACATAGCGTCCAGGTAAGCTGATATTACCTGTGAGCCTGGGGCCTTTGTTGCCTGTCGGCTCTTTCATTACTTGAACCAGAACTTTCTGTTGGGGTGCCAGTAGTTCTGTAATCGCACCAGCAGAACGTTTTAGCCGCAGCGGGCCTAAGTCGGTAACATGGATAAAGCCGTTGCGTTCGGCATCCCCAATGTTTACGAATGCGGCATCTATCCCAGGTAAGACATTTTCAACAATGCCCAGATAGATGTCTCCGACTTGGTGGCTGCCAGTAGCAACGACAAGTTCTTGAATTTGATCTTCCCAAAAGACGGCAGCAATCCGATGCTGCTCCGCGATAATAATTTGCTTCGGCATTCAATTTCCTCAAAAATTCGTAGCAAGTTTAGGCACAACAGAGAATCGGAAAGCAGAAGGCGGATTTAATTCCTTTTTCTTCCTTCTTCTTTCCTCGTTGATCCTTTCTAAGCGCCTCTCACTTTTGCTCAAAGAAATAACGGTGTAAGCCAGAAACTTTCTTTCGGTCGATTTGGTTTTACCTTCTGATTCAATGTGACAGGGGATAGATTCTAAACCCGCCCCTACGTAGAGAGAATAAAGGTGTGTTAACCCAGAATCACTGATTACAGTGACAGACATCCCTTGTAAACTCTTCCCCGATTGCATTTTTTGCCAGTGCCATGCCTTTTCAAAAGGCTTGAACACTGGAATTTGCCCAAAATGAACAGAAAGTCTCTCTGAAAAGCTATCTTGCGCGATCGCTTCCATTTCAGGTTCACTCTTAGGGGCAACCTGATAGATCCTCGATCCGCAATTGCTTCTATTGTGATGTATTATATCGCGCTGTCACTCCGATCAGACTCAACTTATGGGTAGTTGCACTCGCTTTAATTTTGGTTGTCCCAAGGACTCTTGACTAGGGAGGAGGTGAAAAGAAAATTCTCTCTTGTCCTATAGTCTCCCTTCATTGCGTTTGTTTACGCAAGCTGAAAATAGTTGCGATCGCGTGTTTTGCTACAGCTTCTATCTCAGATGCCGTATTAAACCGTCCAATTCCAAACCGAACCGAGGCGTAAGCCAGTTGTTCTGAACGTCCCAGCGCCCTCAGAACATGGGAAGCAGACACATTGGCAGCGGTACAAGCCGATCCGGAAGAAACTGCGACCACTGGCTGCAATCCTAGCAGCAACGCTGCTCCATCCACCCCTTCTACACTGATGTTCAGGTTTCCTGGTAGTCGCTCTTTGGGGTGTCCGTTCAGATGAATTTTTTCCAGCTGACTCAGTTGTTGCCAAAGGCGATCGCGCAACTGGATGAGGCGTTTTGTCTCTGATGCCATGTTTACCTGCGCCAATTCTACGGCTTGAGCAAATCCGACAATCTGAGGTGTATACAGTGTACCAGAGCGCATTCCCCGCTCATGTCCACCTCCATGCAGCTGCGGTGCAATTTGGACTCTGGGGTTGCGGCGTCTGACGTAAAGAGCGCCAATACCCTTGGGCCCATAGACTTTGTGGGCAGTCATCGACATTAAATCAATGTGCATCGCCTCCACATTTAGAGGTATTTTGCCAATAGCTTGAGCAGCATCAGTGTGGAATAGTACCTGATGCTTGTGACAAATTGCCCCAATTTCTGCTAAAGGTTGTATGACACCAATTTCATTATTAGCTGCCATTACGGAAACTAAAATTGTGTCCGGACGGATAGCTTTTTCCAGTTGATCTAAATTAATTAATCCATCACTTTCAACTGGGAGAAAAGTAATTTCAAAGCCAAGAGTTTGCAAATATTTACAAGGGTCGAGAACCGCCTTATGCTCGGTTTCCAACGTAATAATATGTCGCCCTTTGCTAAAAGTAGCTTCCGCCACACCTTTAATAGCTAAATTGTTCGCTTCCGTCGCGCCGCTAGTAAAAATAATTTCCTCTGGCGTAGCGTGTATCGCTTGTGCTAAAACTTCCCTTGATTGTTTGACAGCAGCTTCAGCTTCCCAACCGTAGGAATGGCTCACGCTGGCGGGGTTGCCGAAATGCTGGGTGAAGTAAGGCATCATGGCGGCAAGTACGCGATCGTCTAGGGGCGTCGTGGAGTGACAATCGAGATAAATAGGGCGTACAGTCATACCAATTTGGGATTTAGGATTTGGGATTTGGCGGCGGTCGGAGTTTCGGAAACTCCGATGATTGGTTTGCATCAAACTATCAGGTATATTCACTTCTCGATCGCTCCCCTTGTATGCTCCCTGAAGATGTGTAGCTTCACCAAATCAAAATGGTGTCAATGGGTGCCTCGAATGAGTCACAATTCTATTTTGGCAAAATTGTAAGTTGGGAAATTAAAGATACGATAGCGATAAGCAAAAGACTTGATGAAGTTCCTATGGCTGTGATACTTCAAGATTTAGAGAAACTACAAGAACAGTAACATCTGAGCGATCGCGACTACCAACTAGAACTACAAGATGGCAATATTGTTGTAATGGAACCATCAGATATCGAATCCAGCGAAATTGGCGCTGAGTTAATTAGACTTCTAGGTAACTGAGTTAAGCCTCGCCGACTTGGACTGGTGTTTGATTCCATCGGTGGATTCATCATGCCCAATACAGACTTGTTTGCGCCGGACGTTGTGTTTGTCTCAGCGCAACGACTCCGGCAAACTGTACGCGACTTTGCCGAACTGGTTCCAGATTTGGTGATGGAGATAAAATCTAAAACAGACTGTATTCACCTACTACAAGAGAAAATCCAGCTATTTCTGACTCTGGAAGCGCTCTAACAGGATGTCTTAAAAGTTATTGTTGACGTGCTTACCCACTCAAAAAGGGGCTAGGGGGGATCAGACACTCTCGGATACTTCTCAGACATCCTCTAAGGTTTGGCTACAAAAGTACGAATGCTTTCCTCAAACACCAGCAGTTGCCGATCGAATTCATCGGCACTTGCAGAATATACAATCACCCAGAATTTATTACTATTGGGAATGGTATAGAAAATTTGTTTATTCCTTGTCCCTCCTGTTGTGAATTCGGTAACAATGCGCCCAGTCTGATAATAGTTTAAGGATACTACATTCTTTTCTAGAATTTGATACTGACTAGGCAATTGCTTAATTAATTCCTCCATGTACTGATCAACAGTAGTTCCTGGCATTACTGGCTCAACTACAGCCAAAACATTAGTCAGGAAACCTACACTGTCAAGCTGGGAGTCAAAAGCCGCCAAAGAAAAAGAACTTTGTTTAAAAACTTCTAGTCTTCGTTGATAGTCTGGAACCACAAGTTTTAGGTTATATGCAATTGCCTCTGAATCTTTGTTAGGATCTCCGCCAAAATAACTTCCCGGCAACCATAACTCTGCCCCTTCCCCCTGAATTTTTTTCCAGCCATCAGGAATTGGTATCGAGTTATTTTCAGATGAGATAGAAGAAGATTCATTGGTCGAGTCAGCAATTGGTTGCTTAGGAATATTTCCACTCTTATCTGAACTAGATAATTCTGTCTCAGTTTGTGTACGAGTAGCCACTGGGTGACTATGTGAAAGTGAAAATTTAAAATATTTGTAGATTGCCGGAGCGCTTAAACGAAGTAATCCTATTGAAAGAATTGCCAACATTGTGTATTGGGCTGACTGGCCAACTTTTGTAAATAATGTCTTTGTTTCAGCCTTTGGTGATTTGTGTTGAGAAGCAGCAGATGATTGTAGTTGGGTACTCCTGGGAGGATTTTGTACTGCTTTGGGTGCTGCTGGTGGCGGTGAGACATAGGGCTTCGGTGACTTTACAATTGGGTTAATCTCCAATAAACACTGCAAAATCATTTGAGCATTTTGAGGTCGTTTGCCAGGAAATGGTTCCATTAGGTAATCAATCAAACCAGCTAACTGCTTTGAAACTTGCGAGGCACTTTCTCGCCAGATTAATTTACCTAAGCGTGGATCTTCGGGAAATTCATCGGGCGGCTTGCCTGTTAGCAAGTAGACAAAGGTGCGTCCCAAGGCATAAAAATCAGATTGTGGCACAGCTTTGCCAGTTGCTTGCTCTAGAGGCGTGTAGCCTGCTGAAACAATCCCTGTCACTTGTTGCCCTGCTACTTTTTGCATATAGGTTCCTGTAGCTTCTCTGGCAGTGCCAAAGTCAATTAATACCAGATGCCCATCTGCCCTAAGCATAATATTGGCTGGCTTAATATCCCGATGGAAAAAGTTCTGCTGATGCACCTCGTGCAGAATCTTAGTAAGCTGAGTTAGCCATTCGAGTGCTAACTTTTCATCGATAGGGCGATTCTCCCGCTGTTTTAAATACTCCTCCAAATCCAGCCCCTCGATTTTTTCCATTACCAGACAATGCAACGATGCTTGGCTGTTTTTGGGAAAGAAGGTAAAGTATCCATCTGTTCTCGGAATCCCTGGATGATTCAGATGACTTAATACCTTGGCTTCTTGCTGAAATAGGGATATGGCTTTGGGATGTTCTGTAATTAGCACTTTGAGGACTTTAGAAGTGCCGCGATCGCTCACCTCAAAGGTTTTACCGAAGCCACCACCTCCTAAAATCTTAACTATTCGATAGCGCCCTTCCAGCAGCAATTCAGTACCGCAGGCTTGGCAAAACAACTCCGTATCGAGATTTCGCGGTTTTAGGCAATTGGGATTGATGCACAAGCTCATAAGGGCAACTGCTAGCAGAGTTTTTAATAGTGTAACCTTTGTCAACTATCTAAAAAGTTAAATTGAGGCTACACGAACAAGTACGGGGCTAAGTAGGAATTATAAATGCGCGATCGCTTGCTTTACCGCCACAATCCTGAGCAAATTAAGGCGATTGCCAAACCTTAATTGTTCCGTCCAGGCTGCCACTGTAAATCGTCTGCCCATCGGGACTAATAGCAAGTGCAAAAATTGTCTTGGAATGGCCTTCAAGTGTGCGAATTAATTCCCCAGTTCGCACATTCCATAATTTAATAGTATTCTCATTGCCACCACTGCCACTAACAAGAATCCGACCATTGGGACTGATAGCAACAGCATAAACTCCCCCTGATAGAGAGCCATTTGGTAATCTAGACGTATGAGGGAAAGTATTTAGCAATTCGCCTGTTTCCAAATTCCAGAGTTTTGCTGTTCCATCGGGGCTGCCACTGGCAAGAATCTTACTATCCCGGCTGATGGCGATCGCACTCACTGCCTCGATATGCCCGCCAAAAGTGCGGCGCAGTTCACCCGTTGTTAGATTCCAAACATTTATGTCATAAATGTTACTAGCGGACATTTGACCATCCGGGCTAATGGCGACATCACTAACCCCCTCTTCTAGTTGCGTTCCGATTAGGGTACGTACCAACTCACCCGTTTTCAGGTTCCACACTTTGATAGTCTTGTCCTTACTGCCACTTACGAGAGTTTGTCCATCTCGGCTGATGGCAACTGAATAAACATCTCCTGTATGTCCAGACAAGGTGCGGAGTAGTTTACCCGTTTTCAGGTTCCACACTTTGATAGTTTGATCGGCGCTACCACTAGCGAGAGTTTGTCCATCCGGGCTGATGGCAACAGAATAAACATACCCAGTATGCCCACTCAGGGTATAAATTATTTCTTTGGTACGGAGATTTCTAATTTTGATAGTTTGGTCAAGGCTGCCACTTGCCAAAATCTTACCATCCGGACTGAGGGCGATAGAGGTAATGCCAGCAGCATGACCAGGGAGGGTATTGACTAAGGCAACTTCTTGTGCTGTGTCTTCTAAGCTATTGGGTTTTTGAAAAAAGTAAATTCCCACACTTAGAGCTAGAGCAGTAGCAAAACCCGCGCCAATTTTAATCAGCAGAGGTGCTTTATTTCGCAAAGTCGAAAAAACAGTTTTCGGCTTTCGTGGATATGTTGAGATTAGTGCTTTGGAACTTTGAAGGGTTTCAGTAGCGATCGCTGGTGGTTCAGCAGGCAACGTACCCTGAGAAGCAAAGGAAGTATACTGCTGTCTGGTTGGTGAGGTTGGAAGCGTCCCAGTAGCGATCGCATCCGAGATGATTTGCCGTGTTGGTAGCTCATTGAGCTGTTGGAGTGCCTCCAAAGCTTCTGTCGCCGTCTGGTAGCGTTGGCGAAAGTCATAGCGCACCATTGTGTCTAAAATGTCTGCAACCTGCTGGCTGACTTGAGCCTTGTCGCGCCATACAATCTCACAGGTTTGGATATCTTCTGGCAGTTGCGACGGCTGTAAACCAGTGACAGCTTGGATACCCAGCATTCCCACTGCATAGATATCGCTACTAAATCGCGGTTTGCCGCCGAGTTGTTCGTTCGCCATATAACCAGGCGAACCAATAGCAATTGTTAAAGTTGTTTCCCCCTCAGAGGCAAGCGCCTGAGTGCTAACTTGTTTGACGGCTCCAAAGTCAATCAAAACTATCTTGCCATCGTGCTTGCGCCTGATTAAATTGGACGGCTTGATATCTCTGTGGATGACATCCTGCTGATGGACAAACTCTAATATTTTTAGGATTTCGTGCAAAAGAGCAGCTACCTCAGTCTCAGGCAACTGCTTACCTATTGGTAATTCTTGCTTAACTTCATCCCCTTCGATGAATTCCTGAACCAGATAAAACTCTTGTTCTTCCTCAAAATGAGCCAAAAGTTGGGGAATCCGATCGTGTTTACCCAGTTTGTATAGAACTTGGGCTTCTCTATCAAATAATCGTCGTGCTACCTCTAAGGTTCCCGGATCGGTAGCCTTAGGCTTGAGTTGCTTGACGACACAAAGCGGATTTCCAGGTAGTTGCTTATCTTCGGCAAGGTAAGTCTGACCAAACCCTCCGCCTCCCAAGTGTTTCACAATTTGGTAGCGACCACTGAGCGTTTTTCCCAGCATGAAGTTGATGCGGTGTTCTGGCAGTTCTTCTAGGGTAGTCCTTCAGGCGCTTAATCGGCTTGTCAGCCTTAAAGGTTTTAAAGCCTGATTTTGCTCTTGCTAGAAAAATCTGTACCCAGATAGCATAACCTGGTCGATACACCCCTTTCTCGCCTGATAGCTATTTCCCTAAGCTACAACGGGATGAGGTCACTCAATTTAGTTGGCACCTGTTGAGGTAGGAAACCTTGAAAGCGATTCCTTACAATCAACGACCATAATCTTTGATTATGGTCGTTGAGGATGTCAATTGCCGAATTAAGACAATGTCAGTATTAAAACAACACCCAAACTAGGCAATCAGGTCAACTATTTGCCCAGTTAATTCGCCAGCCTACTTTGTAGACGCCTGAGTGCGGGCGTAGTCATCTTGAAAACGAACAATATCATCTTCTCCCAAATATTCTCCATTCTGAACCTCAATTAGCACCAAGTTAATCACACCCGGATTTTCTAGACGATGAGTGTGACATTGGGGAACGTAGGTGGATTGATTACTGCCCAGAATCAGTTCGTTATCGCCACAAGTAACCTTAGCTGTGCCTGAAACGACGATCCAGTGTTCGCTGCGGTGGTAGTGCATTTGCAGGCTAAGCCGATGACCGGGCTTGACTTCAATTCGCTTGATTTTATAGCCCCGCCCTTCTTCCAGAATAGTGAAGGAACCCCAAGGCCGCAATTCAGTTGCAGCAACTCCATTGATGGTCATGGAACTGGGAAGAGGTAAAGTAGTAATTTGAGAAACTTCTTGCGCTTTAGCCATTGTTTTTTCTCCTTAGAACCGCTGTAGGGTTAGCACGGATCTTATAAATATGCAGAGGTAATCCTCTTAAAAATTGTAGAACTAACACATTTAGGCAACCCTAGCTAAACATAACAACGATCTTTAGAGCCTGTCACCAGTAATTTTGCCGATTAAGTGAATCTACATCAACTCTTTATATAAGCTCTCCTAAATAATTTATTTGGCAAAGTTTTAAAAATTTAATTGCTGGGCGATCGCAAACCCGGCGGTCGGAAAAGCCCCAAACCGTTGTGAACGCGGGCGGCGGTGGTGGGAGGCCGATTAATAAGTTGTCCCCCTAGATAGAGGCTGGTAGAGCTGCCACCATCTAAATTAAGAGCCTCAACAGCTCCCATTTGTTGCATTATCTGAGCAGTTTCTGCTAATGTCGGGCCTTTTCCACCTGTGCGGTTGTGGATGGCAACCATCATCAGTTGTCCAGATGCGGTGGTAGCGATCGCACTTCTAACAGCTGCTTCTTTGATAAAGGCATCGCTAAATTGCTCAGCTTTGGCATCTAGCACAATTTGACGATTTTGCACCAGAAGTGGCCCAGCACCCACAATTTGCGGGTAGCGCACAAAGTCCGGTTGTGAAAAAAGCTCATTCATACGCACCCTGGTTCCGACACTCAAGATCCCGGCTGGAGATGTTTCTTTACCTCGTATCGTCAGCAAGTAACCGTTTTGCGGCGGAATGGGAAATGATATTTTCCCAGCAATACCTCCAGGTAACTGATTTGTAACCTGGTTATTCTGGACAACGACGATGATTTCATTATCAGTCAGGGGAGTGTAAGCTCCTCCCCATTCAGAGGAGTAAAGGGCAATTCCCGCTTTGACGTAAGCACTGTTGAAGAAAAGGACTGGCAAGCTTGAGGAATTTTCGATATCCAAGACTCCCTGGTAGCTCAGACGACCCATTTTAACTTCACCAGCATCATTCCAAGCGATCGCGCCTCGATTCAGAATCGGCCCAGATAACCACCGACCATCTCGTTTAATTGCCCCTAAAGGCAGCTGGTTGTTGCGGTTAAAAAATCCGGCGTTGATAGCTGCTGAAGCCTGCCACAACTGGGCTGTCCTCAGCAGAGGAGCGATTCCTGCAACACTATTAGGGTTACTCCAGATTGGTTTGAGGGTTAGTCCTCTCTGACGAAGATTGATAGTCAGCGATGCGACTGGGAAGCGGTCAATCGATTTGGGATTGACACTACCTCCATCCAAAAGCGAGGAGTCCTTAGCTGATGACTGGTGAGGAATGGCTACATACTGCTGCTTCCAACGGATTCCTTCTGCCCAGAGAATATCTCGTTCTACCATAGCTTCTGGTTGAAAATCAATCAGCAGGCGATTCGGGGAGGGCAAACTGAAAACGCGAGGATACAGTCCTGCTGGGATTGGTACTCGAATCGTGGTTTGATTCTGAGTGCTTTCGAGGACAGGGATTGGGGGCTGGGGATTGGGGGCTGGAGATTGGGGGCTGGGGATTGGGGGCTGGGGACTGGGGATTGGGGATTGGGGATTGGGGACTGGGGGCTGGGGGCTGGGGATTGGGGGCTGGGGATTTCTTATTCCCTCTACCTCTGTCTCTGGCTTTGGTTCTGGAGGGGGGGGAGGGAAGCGCTGCAAGAGGGCGGGAGGGGCTGCTGCGTTGATTGTGACAACTAAATTCTGACCTTGTTGAGTGACTTGCCAAGGGGTCGGGCGGTCTAGATCGACAACAAGGCGCGAACCCCACGGTTGAAGACTTTGTTGAACGTCCGCTAGTCGCGCTGGTTTTGTGGTAATTAAAAGCGTGTTGCCCTTTATTTGCGTCTGCCAACCGTTTTTCAGTGCGAAATCAGTAATGTCTAAATAGCGGTACGGTGCTACTGGAAAGGTAGCCAAAATTAGCCGATTGGCACCAGAAAACCACTGTATCGGCTGTTTGGTTAAATCCCCGGTGTTTAAAAGCTCTACTCCCAGTGTTTGAGCCACTCCAGCATCGCTTATTCCCGTGCGTACAGATTTCCCCCGCTGCCACTGGCTCCAAGCTGCGGCTAAGGTGCGACCATTTATAGAAACTTGACTACCCTGCCGATTTATTTGAGGAGATGCCTTTGGTGCTGATACCACAAGGCGTGATGGGGGTAAATTCGCAACTGCTCCTATGGGGACATTTGTCGCGTAAAGCGATGCTGCGATCGCTGACGGGAGCGAGAAGGCTATCAGGCGGCCGGGGGCAAATAGCCCCAAACCACCAACCGTTTTAGTTTCTGGTGTCGTTCTCCCGATCATCCGGCAAAGTCACTCTTTGATGTATGGTTCAAAAATTTGTACAGGATGTATTGCCATACACCCGGATCGGGCGATGACGCGCCTCTACAACATCAAGATTTCTAAAATAACCCAGATGTGGACGCAAGTATCAAAAAACAATGACTTTATCTTCCAAAGAAAGCTTTTTTAGCCGCATAATAGGAGGCAAGACCACAGGGGTCGGCAAGACGCTTTGTTCAACAACCCATTAGGGCCAAAGCACAGACGCGAGATGTCGCGTCTCTATATTTGACTCTAAAATTGGGTGGCTATAGCCAAGTCTAGACTTCGCGTTTATCTCGCCCCTACAATTTGTTTGTCCCGGCTCGAAGTCTTAGCGTTGAAATTTGTGTTGAACTTGGCTTTTAAATGATAGAATGTTTAATCCGTAAGTTTGTAAAAGGCTGGTATCTGAATCGGGTTAGAACAAGGTTCATTTTTCAGCACCAGTAGCCATTTCTGGCAAACCCTCCGTCAGCAAAGCGTCTTACGTGCAGACGCTCGGATATTTTTGCGATCGCAAGAGCAAAAAGTTTTGCGACCCCTGAGTCTGGGGCAGAAAAGCCGAGACATAAAAGTTTCATCAGTTACAGCTTTCATGGTCAAATGGCATCTAAGTTTAGATAAATAAGGCTATGGAAGCAAAAGAATAGTCAAGGGCAAAAGAAGACTGAGGGATGTTTAAATACATTGGCGAAGTCTTGGCAAAAGTTTTTCAAATTTTAATTCTGCGATCAGCACAGTCGTGCCACAGGATTAACAACCTTCAATCAGTAAACCTGTATCAGTAAGTAAAGAACGTGGATTATCTCATGGAGCATCGCGTGAATGACAATCAACAACAGACAACAGCAGTAAACGCGACAGATACCTATCCCGGTCAACGGTGGTTGGTGGAAGAGCGGGATGCCTGCGGTGTCGGCTTCATTGCCAATCAAAAGGGAACGCCGACACATGAATTAGTAGCAAAGGCTTTATCTGCTCTGACTTGTCTAGAACATCGGGGTGGTTGCAGCGCCGACGGGGATTCTGGGGATGGAGCAGGTTTGATGACTGCTATTCCCTGGAAGCTGTTGGGTCAGTGGTTGGCTACCCAAGGCATAGAAATGCCGCCGACTGAAAAGACAGGGGTGGCAATGGTCTTTTTACCCAAAGATGCCGAAACCAGAGCCACTGCTAAGGAAATTGTCAACAAAACCTTGGAAGAAGAAGGATTAACTTTACTGGGGTGGCGAGAGGTTCCAGTGCAGCCTCAAGTGCTGGGGGTGCAGGCCAGAGAAAACCAGCCCCACATTGAGCAATTGGTATGTACTTCCAAAAATGGTTCTGGGGATGAGTTGGAACGCGCCCTGTTTTTGGCTCGTCGCCGCATAGGTAAAAATCTGGAGGCTAACAGTACCCTTAAATGGTCGGACGAGTTTTACATTTGTTCGTTCTCTAATCGCACCATTATTTATAAGGGGATGGTGCGGTCGGCGGTGTTGGGAGACTTTTATACAGATTTAACTAATCCCAATTATGAAAGTGTTTTTGCTGTCTATCACCGACGCTTTAGCACCAACACGCTGCCTAAGTGGCCTCTAGCTCAGCCGATGCGTCTTTTGGGACACAACGGCGAAATTAACACGCTGTTGGGGAATATAAACTCGATAATGGCGCGAGAGGCAAATCTGACGCATCCAATTTGGGGCGATCGCATTCAGGAACTCAAGCCTTTAACCGATCTAGATAATAGTGACTCGGCAAACCTAGATAACGTGCTAGAGTTGCTGGTTCGTACTGGTCGCAGCCCTCTGGAAGCTTTAATGATTATGGTGCCAGAAGCGTACCAAAATCAGCCGGAATTGGCGAATCATCCGGAAATTGTAGACTTTTACGAATTTTACAGCGGACTTCAAGAGCCTTGGGACGGCCCAGCGCTACTGGTATTCAGTGATGGCAAGAAAGTAGGCGCGACTCTCGACCGCAACGGATTAAGACCAGCGCGATATTGCACCACGCGAGATGGATTGGTTGTGGTAGCTTCCGAAGCTGGTGTGATCGATTTGCCAGAAGCCGAGATTCTGGAAAAAGGGCGACTGGGGCCGGGGCAAATGATTGCCGTAGATCTGGAAACTCAGGAAGTTCAGAAAAACTGGGAAATTAAGGAGCGCATCGCTGCTGTTCATCCTTATGGTGAGTGGCTGGCATCTTATCGGCAGAATCTCCCCGACGTACCTTTTACCGAAGAGAAGAATCTCGACTCTCAAAGCTTGCTGAGAGAACAAATTGCCTTTGGCTACACCACAGAAGATGTGGAAATGGTGATTGAGGAAATGGCATCTTCTGGGAAAGAACCTACCTTTTGTATGGGAGATGACATTCCCTTGGCGGTGCTGTCCTCCAAGCCGCACTTGCTGTACGACTATTTCAAGCAGCGCTTCGCTCAGGTGACGAATCCGCCAATTGACCCGTTGCGAGAAGGGATGGTGATGTCCCTGTCGGTTTCGTTAGGGAAGCGGGGAAACCTGTTAAAGGTAGAACCAGAGTATGCGCGGTTACTGAAGTTAGAGTCTCCGGTTCTAAATGAAGCAGCACTAGAGCAGATCAGCGCTTCCTCTTTTGCAACAGAGAAATTCTCGACGCTGTTTGAAATCGAAAAGGGGCCAGAAGGTTTAGAGGCGGCGGTTCGCAATTTGTGCCAACAAGCGGCGGCGGCGGTGCGTGCGGGGAAAGAAATTCTGATTTTGAGCGATCGCACCGGGGATTCTTTGAGCGCCGAACACAGCTACATTCCACCTCTGTTGGCTGTGGGAGCAGTACACCACCACCTGATCCAAGAAGGTCTGCGAGCCTTTGCATCTTTAATTGTCGATACCGCTCAATGCTGGAGTACGCACCACTTTGGCTGTCTCATTGGCTACGGGGCTTCGGCGGTTTGTCCGTATTTGGCTCTAGAAACCGTGCGTCATTGGTGGAGCGATACCAAGACGCAAAATATGATGCAGCGGGGCAAACTCAAGAATATTACTCTTGAGCAGGCGCAAAAAAATTACTGCAAAGCCGTAGAAGCTGGATTGTTGAAAATCCTCTCGAAAATGGGGATTTCTCTGCTGTCTAGCTATCGGGGAGCGCAAATTTTTGAGGCGATTGGTATTGGCGGCGATCTCTTGGCTCTTGGCTTTAAAGGTACCGCATCGCGACTAGGCGGCCTTTCCGTGCAGGAACTGGCGCAGGAAGTGATGTCATTCCACTCGGCGGCTTTCCCAGAGGTACCACGCAAGAAGCTGGACAACTATGGCTTTGTGCAGTACCGTCCAGGTGGCGAGTACCACATGAATAGTCCGGAAATTGCCAAGTCGCTGCATCAAGCGGTGAAGAACCCGGAATACGACCACTACGAAGTTTATCAGAAGCATTTGGCAGGACGACCTGTAACAGCGCTGCGAGATTTGCTGGATTTGGAGAGCGATCGCGCCTCTATTCCCCTGGAAGAAGTAGAGCCTGTGGAGTCAATTGTCAAGCGATTTGCTACAGGTGGGATGAGCTTGGGAGCATTGTCGCGGGAAGCACACGAGACGCTGGCGATCGCGATGAACCGGATCGGCGGCAAATCTAACTCCGGTGAAGGCGGCGAAGATCCAGTTCGTTACAAAGTTCTAGATGATGTGGATGAAATGGGTCATTCCCAAGTTCTGCCACACCTCAAAGGGCTGCGAAATGGAGATACAGCTTCTTCTTCCATCAAGCAGGTGGCAAGCGGTCGCTTTGGCGTGACACCAGAGTACCTGATGAGTGCCAAACAAATTGAAATCAAAATCGCCCAAGGTGCAAAGCCTGGGGAAGGGGGACAGCTACCAGGAACAAAGGTCAGCCCCTACATCGCGATGCTGCGCCGCTCGAAGGCTGGAGTGACGCTGATTTCACCACCGCCGCACCACGATATTTACTCGATTGAAGATTTGGCGCAGTTGATTTTTGACATGCACCAAATTAACCCGAAGGCAGGGGTATCGGTGAAGCTGGTGGCAGAAGTGGGTATTGGCACCATTGCCGCAGGTGTGGCGAAGGCAAACGCCGATGTTATCCAGATTTCCGGTCACGATGGCGGTACAGGCGCATCTCCCTTAAGTTCAATTAAACACGCGGGTTCCCCGTGGGAACTGGGATTAACGGAAGTGCATCGCGTCCTGATGGAGAATGAACTGCGATCGCGCGTAATTCTCCGAGTAGACGGCGGCTTCAAGAGCGGCTGGGACGTAATCATAGCAGCTTTGATGGGTGGAGAAGAGTACGGTTTCGGCTCCATCGCCATGATTGCGGAAGGGTGCATTATGGCGCGGATCTGCCACACCAATAACTGTCCCGTCGGCGTGGCTTCTCAGCAAGAAAACTTGCGGAAGCGCTTCCCAGGAATGCCAGAACACGTCGTTAACTTCTTCTACTTTGTAGCCCAAGAAGTGCGGAGTCTCTTGGCGCGGTTGGGATATCGTTCTCTAAACGAGGTAATTGGTCGCGCCGACTTGCTGAAAGTGCGCCCCACCGGATTAACTAAGACGACAAGCTTGAATCTGGATTGCCTTACCAATCTGCCAGATACGCGCACAAATCGCGATTGGCTGATTCACGAACCAGTACACAGCAACGGGCCAGTTTTAGATGACGAACTGCTGAACGATGCGGAAATTAAAGATGCGATCGCTAACCAATCTAACGTCACCAAAAACGTGTCTGTGGTGAACACAGACCGGACAATTGGAGCGCGAATTGCAGGGGCGATCGCCTCTGAATATGGCAACACAGGTTGGAGCGGTCAAATTACCCTCAACTTCTCCGGCAGTGTGGGTCAGAGTTTCGGTGCCTTTAACCTCCCCGGCATGACTCTCAACCTGGAAGGCGAGGCGAACGATTATGTAGGCAAGGGAATGCACGGTGGCGAAATTGTCATCAAGCCGCCTCAAGAGGCTACCTATGATCCAGCTCAGAACGTGATTGTCGGCAACACTTGTCTCTACGGTGCCACGGGCGGCATTATGTTAGCCAACGGTCAAGCCGGGGAGCGGTTTGGTGTCCGTAATTCTAAGGGAATGGCGGTGATTGAAGGCGCAGGCGACCACTGCTGCGAATACATGACAGGCGGCGTAATTGTCGTTCTGGGTAGAGTAGGGCGCAACGTGGGAGCCGGGATGACAGGCGGTTTAGCTTACTTCCTCGATCAGGATGACAGCTTTACACCAAAAGTTAACCTGGAGATTGTCAAAATCCAACGGGTGGAAACGCCAGCTGGAGAACAGCAGCTCAAAGAGCTGATTGAACTTCACGCTGAAAGAACGGGTAGCCAGAAGGCAAAAGATATTCTTGCCAATTGGTCAGAATACTTGCCTCAGTTCTGGCAGGTTGTGCCTCCTAGTGAAGCAGATTCTCCAGAAGCTAATCCGGAAGCAGCAACCCAAAAGGTTCTCAGTTCGGTGCAGTAATAAAAGGTAAAAGGCAAAAGAAACAGAAAGATTTCTTTTGCCTTTTACTTTATTTTTTACCAGATGCCAATTTAACTTCTTTGTCTTGCATTTCCAGCAGTTCTGGCACAGTCACAAACTTGTAGCCGCGCTTTTGGTATTCGGTAATTAGTTGCGGTAAAGCTTGCACCGTATGCGTCCGATTGCCGCCTCCATCGTGCATTAGTACCATACCGCCTGATGTAGCTCCTTTTAGCGCGGACTGGATGAATACTGGCACCGAGGGACGGCGATAGTCCATAGAGTCAGATGACCACATCGCCACGGCGTAATTTTTTTTACGGGCGTAAGCGACCAAGCCATTGTTCAGATAGCCACCGGGCGGACGAAATAGAGCCGTCTTCACCCCTGTGGTTTCATAAATAATTGCCGCTGTGCGGTCAATTTCACGGGCAGCCCCAGCTTCGCTTAAATGATGGTAAGAGTGGCTCCAGGTATGATTAGCAACGGCGTGTCCCTCAGCAACTACGGCTTTCGCCAGATGGGGAAAATTTTTCACGTTCCGCCCGATCATGAAGAATGTTGCTTTAATGTTGTTTTTCTTCAGGATCTCTAATACCTGCAACGTCCCTTGAGGCGAAGGGCCGTCATCAAAAGTCAGGGCAATGACTTTCTGGTTAGTGTTTAGTTTTACTTCTTGAAATACTTTCCCCTGAAAGCTTTTGGGGACTGAAAAAGTCAAATTTCTGTCTTTTTTTTCCTGCTGCAATTGAGTGAATACTTTGTTAAACGCCTCATTTCGCTGCGCCATCAAAGCGTTTATATCAGTGCCACTTTTGTCTGGATTCCGATTCCCTAACTCTTCGGTTGCAGATAAAAGACTCGACGGATGATTCTCATGGCGATTAATCGGCAACATGAGACCAGCCAAAAAACTACTAGCGGCAGCAACAACAGCAATCAATGTTGTTTTTTCCCGCCAAGAAAAAGAAAATCGATCATACTTTGCCACGTCAGCTCTCCTTCACTCCTCCACCCATTGAGGCGGAGTTTTGTCAAGTTCTCCGCCTCTTCCAGCACACCAGGTTTCTCAAACAATTTTTTTTACAGCTGCGTACTTGGTGTAAGCATTGCCCTAGCTTTTTCGGCAATGCTTACGTGTATCTCGGTAATCTATGGTTGCCCTCCTCCCTTAGCTCTCGTTGGATCTGTGACGCGAATCTTCTGCCTATAGTTCGTTTTTACGGGTATAAGCGATCGCTAAAAGCTAAAAGCTATTTTGTTGCATCACAAATTGCTTCCCTATTAAATAAGGAAGCTTTCTTTGTCTTTTTGTACCCTATTGCAAAATACTACCCAACAGTTGGGCGCTCCGGGTAAGAAAGTTAATTGCTAAGGAAGTTGACTTTTACTGAAAAATATGCTCTACAAGAGGAAAATCAGTTATCTAGACACAGACAGCTTTTGATGATACAGACTGACAATTCGAGCAGTGACTTCGGCAATGCCCAGACCGTCAGTTTCGAGCAAAATAGCGTCTGCTGCCTTTTGCAAGGGTGCCACGAGGCGGGTGCTGTCGCGGATGTCGCGTTCTTGAATGTCCTGCTCCAGCTGCACTAAACTTACGTTTGGCTGCTGTTGATTTTTCAGGTCTTGCTGACGGCGTTGCGCCCGTTCGTGAACAGATGCGGTTAAGAAGATTTTAAGTTCGGCATCTGGGAAAACGTGGGTGGCGATGTCGCGACCTTCAGCGACAATGCCTCCCTTTAAACCCCAGCGCTGCTGTTGTTTAACCAGTTCTTGACGGACGTATGGTTGGGCAGCGATCGCACTCACCATCGCTGTCACCTCCAAAGAGCGAATTGCAAAGGTGACATCGCGATCGTTAATCCAGACACGAGTGGGAATCTGGGGATCGTCACCCGTGCTTAACTGAATCTGAGAACGGCTGGCTAACTCAGCTACGCTTGCTTCATCATCCACCCGGATTCCCGATTCCAAAACCAGCCACGTTAGAGCGCGATACATCGCCCCGGTATCTAAATACAACAATCCTAAAGACTTGGCAACCTGACGGGCTACAGTAGATTTTCCTGCCCCGGCTGGGCCATCAATCGCCACAATCGGCTGGCGATCGCGTAATGCTACATTATCAATTAAACGGGTCGATCCCAGTCGGGCGGCGATCGCTAGTAGTCCCGCTTCTTCAACTTTTTCCAAACGCATGAGAGTAGTGGGGTGAACCAGTTCAATATACTCGATTTGTACCTCTGGTACGATAGCAATTTCCTGTTGAACTGTGTCAATAAGAATAGCGCGATCGCGATCGCCTGATTGAAATACTTTCTTGGCTTTTTGTAAAGAGCGATACAACACCGATGCTTGCTCTTTCTGCTCTAAAGTCAAATACTGATTCCGGGAAGAGAGAGCCAATCCCGATGCTTCCCGTAGTATTGGACAACCCACAATTTTGATGCTCCAATTTAGATCCGCCACCAATCGTCGAATAATCGCCAATTGCTGGGCATCTTTTTCCCCAAAATAAGCGTTCGTTGGTTGTACCAAGTTCAGCAACTTTGTCACCACAGTTGCGACTCCCTGAAAGTGTCCGGGACGAAAGCGACCGCACAAAACTGATGTCATATTCTCTGGTGGAACGACCGTTGTGCTGATTCGGGATTGGGAATCGGGAATTGGGAGGCGCGCTACCCCAATCCCCAATCCCCAGTCTTCAGTCCCCAATCCATACAATTCTTCAGCAGAAGGGGCAAAAACCGCATCTACCCCAGCCTGTTGGCACAATTGCCGATCCTGCTCCAAGGAACGAGGATATTGCTGAAAATCCTCAGTAGGGCCAAATTGTAGTGGATTGACGAAGATGCTGACTATGACGATATCATTGTGCGATCGCGCACGTTCGATTAAGCTAATATGCCCCGCGTGCAAAGCTCCCATTGTCGGCACAAAGCCGACGTTTTTGCCCTGCCGATGCAAACCCAAGTAGCAGCGCAATCCCGCAATTGTCGTAAACAGGCGCACCAAAACCCCCCTTCAATAATTTTGAGTTTTGAGTTGTAGCAGCAGTTCCTTCTGCCTGGAGTGTTGAATTAAAAATATCAACTCAACACTCATAACTCAAAACTCTGAAGGTGGAAACTTAGTTTTCGTCAACTGCTACCGTCTGCGGACGACCTAGAATTTCTAGCTGCACTGGTGCTACCCCACTGCTAGTCATTCCCAAAATTTTAGCGGCACCCGCTGACACATCAATTATCCGACCTCGGATAAAAGGCCCGCGATCGTTAATTCGCACGATTACAGAACGCCCGTTGTTCCTGTTGGTCACGCGCACTTGCGTCCCAAAAGGCAAGGTACGGTGGGCAGCTGTCATCGCATTCTGATTGAATCTTTCACCACTGGCGCTCCGCAAGCCGTGGAATCCATAACCATACCAGGATGCCATACCGCTACTCTGGCCCATGACTGGTCTGGTGGTGAGCCGTCTGTTTGTTGGTGCGGCGGCTCTATTAGCTCTAGGGTTGTAAGCAATCCTCTGGGGCCGTTTGGATAATCCGGCGATTTCCCTCAGTGGCGGTGCATTACCCATCAGGCGGCGGAGTCGATTGGTTGCTTGTAGGGCATCTACAGCAGGGTTGCGAGTTGTGTCTGGCAATATTGTTTTTCTGTTAACTTCGACCAGTTTCTCGCCGTTTACTTTAATGACATAGCTGCCCTTGTCGCCATTCCAACTGACAGCGATCGCACTTGCATCTACGTTTTCTAAACTCAACTGATTCAGCTTAGCAGCAACGGTTGTGGCACGGGCTACCGGATCGTTTTGATTACTGGCATCCGATGACATCTGTTTTGGAAAACCGCCCGCACTGCTTAAAATTTCTCCCATCTTGGTGTCTTGTACGGGAGTCACGCGGGAACCCAGAAAGGTCAGGACTGGGATACTACGCACGTATAGCGTCGCGGCTTTATACCCTCGTACTTCATGGGGAATAATTTTAGCTACGACTACTCGATCCAACAGGGTCGCCACACCTACAGAATTATTGCAAGGGCGTGTTGCAAGGCAAGCCATTCTGACTTGGGATTGATATTCTCCCACCTTGATAACTTCTGGCGGCTGTACCCGATTAGAAGTTGCAGGTTGCCGAGAAGCATTTTTACTTGTCTGCTGCGTCTGAGGAACATTGGACTCGGAAACTTGGTCAAACCTTTTAGCTGACTGGGCATAACTGGATGTAGTCATCCCAATCGTCGTTAACAGGGCTGCAAATATTCCGCTAAAAAATCTTTGATTCATACCTACGGTTGTGAAACGTACTTGGAAGTCGAGGTGTGAGCTAGTTGGTAGTTGTATTGCCAGACAGCTCCCCTTCGGTCATCGATAACTCGTACTCATTCTGTATTCACCCTGGTGCAAGGAACTGAAACAGAGTATCACGAAGTTTTTGGATTGGGGATCAGGGATTTCCTCTAGGTTTTGACAAATTCATCAAAAATTTAATTTTGAATCTCCGCATTTATGCGGAGATACGTTCCATTTCATCAGGGTTTTGGGCAATTTCAGTTTTCTATAACTTCATCAAAAATTCATAAAAGATTTAGGCAGTTTATGAATAAGCAAATCAAAAGTCAAAAATCCCAAGTCACCCATTGGGAAAAAGGCTGGTAGTAAGACTTTTGGGGCTTAACTCGCCAATAAATTAAATGTGGGACAGCTTATAATTCGTCAGGAGAACCCATAGCCGAGTAAAATACGTCTGCGATCTGCGATCGCTAAACGAGGCGGGGCGTGAACTCATGGATTATCGAGAAGCAGGTGTAGATGTTGAGGCGGGGCGGAGTTTTGTAGAAAAAATCCGCCAAAGCGTACAAAGCACCCACCGTTCTGAGGTTTTAGGTGGATTCGGTGGCTTTAGCGGTTGGTTTCAGCTGCCTAGTGGCTACCAGGAGCCAGTTTTGGTTTCCGGGACGGACGGGGTAGGGACGAAGCTGAAACTAGCTTTTCAGCTCAACACTCACCACACAGTAGGTATTGATTTAGTGGCGATGTGTGTCAACGATGTGTTGACCTGCGGCGCAGAACCGCTATTTTTCTTGGATTATTTAGCGACAGGTAAACTAAATCCAGAGCAGCTGACTCAGGTAGTTGCGGGCATAGCTCAAGGGTGTCGCGAGTCGGGATGCGCCTTACTGGGAGGGGAAACCGCGGAAATGCCGGGTTTTTATCAGAAAGGCGAGTATGACTTGGCGGGTTTTTGCGTCGGAATTGTGGATAAAAGCCAGATACTGGATGGTTCCCAGGTGCAAGTGGGAGATGTAGCGATCGCGCTTGCTAGTCAGGGTATCCACAGCAACGGGTTTAGTTTGGTGCGGAAAATTGTCGAGCGAAGCGCCGTTGACTTGCATTCCCCCCTAGATGGTCAGGATAAGAGCTTAGGGGAAATTTTGTTAACTCCCACGCGAATTTACGTTAAACCTGTTCTAGCGGCACGCAAAGCCAAATTAGAAATTCATGGCATGGCTCACATTACTGGTGGTGGTTTGCCAGAAAACCTGCCTCGCTGTCTCGCTGCTAATCAATCCATCCAGATTGATCCTAAATCTTGGCTAATTCCACCTATTTTCCAGTGGCTATCTGACACAGGCGAAGTTAGCCAGATGGATATGTTTAACACATTCAATATGGGTGTTGGCTTCGTGCTACTCGTACCCCCAAACCACGCCGACCAAACCATTAACTTCTTTGAATCCCAAGGAATTACCGCTTATGCCATCGGTAAGGTAATTCCCGGTGACGGTCGTCTCGTCGGTATCCCCGAATAAGAACCTTCCCTGTATGCCGCGCCCGGATTTATTTTAGGGTGGGCATTTTGCCCGCCTTAGCTCCCATAGGAGCCTAAAAAGGCAGTTGTATTTACAAAGGCGGCACCCAGATTTGAACTGGGGGTGGAGGTTTTGCAGACCTCTGCCTTACCACTTGGCTATGCCGCCATAAGATGCCTTGGACGTCTTTCTAGACTACTAAGTAGCCAGAAAGTAGCCAGAACCTCTTAGTCTGTTTTTAATGTTACCACGTTGTCCCCAGCCGTCCATAGACTTTTGCTGGATCTTATCTAGCTGGCTTAGTAGTTGCTTAGGGTCTGAGTTGAGTAGGATACTCTGGGATATCTTGGGACTCTTTGGGACATTTTGGGACATTTTGGGACAGTCCGGAACATCTTGGGAGATAAAGACCCAAGAGGGTATATGGCTACCGAGTTTATAGTCTTTCTGTACAGTGGAGACTGTGTAAAACTTTCTAATAACTTTTAGATCCCTAGTTTCCTAGGGGTCTTTTGTATTACTGGGGATCTCTAACCAGATATTGCATTGTCCTATAGTTTCCGGTCGGGTTCCTACAGACTGTGATGACCCCGCCAGACCAGACCTCGTACCTATCTTGCTCACCGTCTTCTCTTGGCATCAACCAGACTGCTTTAGGTGTGCCACGGCACCTTACACGTTTTCTCTGATCTTTCATTTGTTTATTAGCTCTTTGGTGGTTTTAGCTAGGTCTTCCATAGCGATCGCTATACGGGTAAGTTCTGGTTGGCTAAGGTTTCCATTAATGTTCGGTGTCTCTAGGCTATCTTTATAGGTCTTTACCAGATACCCTAAAAACTCAAAGTTGTTCATGTTGGCTTGCTTTGCCAAGGCTTTAAAGTCGTCAAACACCTCAGCGTCCTTTGCGTTCCTAGTACCGAACCCTAGCCTATACATTCGCTTTACCCTTATATTGTTCTAGACATATTCTAGTACGCTGAACCTCGATCTATCTCTAACCACTACTGTACTAAACCTGACATGCTATGTCAACCTAGTTATATATTTGTTTTGTAACAAGTGGCTAGAACTATTGACATCTCAGGTTCCAATGTTTTAATATTGTTTTAAAACAAGAGAAAGAGAAGCGCCAAGTTTGATGCCTAAACGCCTCTCTTCCCAGTCACCCCAGAAAACTAGGAGACCTAGAACAATGTTAGAACATACCGAAGGCGATAAGGAACTGGTAGTTGAGTTTACTGTAACAGTGCCTGAAGAGTGGGGCATACCGGGCTACAACATAGGGCAGAGGGTTCAATGGCTCTCAGGCGATGAAGAAATATCAGGGGTAGTCATGGGTATTACCTACGATGAAACTATGGAGGAATGGGACTACGAATGTGCTAGAGAACAACAGTTTCGTAAACCCCCCTATACAGGTCAGGATCGTGCAGAGTATACCAGTTGGATACGTGAGTCAGAACTAGAACTGGATGAGAAGCGTGTAGCCCTAAATAGACTTTTAAATATCGGTGCCTAAATGTGCTGAGACAGCATAAACCATAAAGGCACCAGGTGCCTTTTTCTGACTTAGAGAGCGATCACTTGACGGTCGCTCTACCCACCAATACACTTGAGTAAACCAAGTAGGTTAACATAGCATGAAAGATATTCAACACGTAACTGTTGCGATCGCTGGTTCTTATGTGGATCTGTTTCAGTTACCAGATGGTTCTAGAGTTGGAAGTCTGAGCAGTACAGCGCAAGCTATTGGGAAAGTTGCTCAGGACGTTTCACATTTTTTGAGCGGAAACAGTCCGGAAGCAGCACCCTATAAAGGTTTGACGTTTCACAAAATACCTGTGAAGCGTACCCAAATAGCTTCTATACCCCTAGAGGTCATGGTTGCTTACTGGTCACACCGGGCTGAGAAAGGTAATATTCAAGCCAAGTCCCTGATCCGGGCTGTGACTCAAGAGGTACTAGAAAGACGCTTAGACGGTGCATTAGGTATCCATCAGACTGAGGCACAGTATGAGGAACAGACTACAGCACTAAGAGAGAAACTGATCGTGCAAGCTGTACAAGCCAACATTGATATTGAAGAGAACCGCAACAATGAGGAACTGTACCAAATGGCGGTTGCAGCTAAGAACACGGCTTGCGCTCAGATGAACAAGGAAGAGTTTAAGGTTTATTGCGAGAAAGAGACAGCCCGAAGGCTAGAAAGACCCCTAGAGTTTCAGCCTGTAGGGTTAGCCGACTTTAAGAACTAGCCAGCACCATCGAACGCGATCACTACCAGTAAGCTTTTTCACACACACTTTTGTTAACACCCTTAGCCAGCAGTAGTTCTGGGTGTTAACATAGCCTTAGAGGTTTACAGCTAGAAAGCATGATGGAGAACAAACAAGTATTTATACCTAATGCAGCCAGAGTAGGTTATAAGGACGAATGGGCTTTTATCTACTGGCGAGATGAAACAGGCAAGCTTAGAGCCGTTAAGATGCAAACACACACACACCTTTGTTAACACTCCTGCTACACATCAGTTTTATAGGTTAACAAGCGGTATATGAGCAGTAAAGTTATCGGTCTAAGACTAGCGCCTCATGTAGTAGAAGAGTTAGAGAGGTTATGTCAGCTTAGTGGTCAGACTAAGGCTGAGGTGGTCACTACCCTGATCATGGGTGTTAACGGGGAGAATGGCGTTAACGTAGCCAAACCGAAGTACAACAAGGGTGTTAACAAAAGTGTGTGTGTGTGGGAGGTAGGGACTAAGTTACCAAGCACTTGGGACATTAAAGCTTATGCAGGAGAGCCAAAAGGGTTGCATGAGAAGATACTGGGTAAACTCTGGTACGTCTTTCCTGAAGACCGGGTTGTAGCTGTCAAGAAAAAGTCTGCTAATGGTAATAAGCAATGGCTGGAAGTAGTTAAGGTTTACCCAGATGAGGTTTGGGATAAAGTAGCTTTCGACACCGAAGGGTATCGCGTCTCTAACCCAGTAACTAAGCTAGAAGAGTGCCTAAAGAGATATCAGGGTAGGATAGCCAGAGAGAGCCACCCCATCGTTATCGAAGCCAAGCAGAAGGGTTGGCAGGTAAACCTAAACAAATATTATGCACAGCGTCTAACTCTAGAAGAGTTGCTGGCAGAGGCAGAGGAATACTTAGCCCAGTTAGAGGCTACACCAGCGATCGCTGAGGTACATAGTGCTAGGTCAGAAATGTCGCCAGTCCTTAGTGAAGACATCAGGACACCAGAGCAGACCGACGTATCTCCAGACCAGCTAGTTTGGCTACCAGTGGATGACGCTAGAGAGGTATCATCAAAACAACGGGATGAGACCAATAAAGTACCTAGTCAGATGTCTGGAGAGCAGTTCAGGAACCACTATGATCTCGACACAGGAGTATACGGTACGGTAGCTTCCTCAGCTAAGAAAAAGCCCTACGCTACCTCTGACGGTCTTCATTGGAAGGCATCTGGCAGAAAAAGGAACACGCTCTGGACACAAGTGACCCCTGACGGTTCCGCTGACGACACTGTGACATCTGATGACACCTAATGATGATCTCTACGTCAGAACTAATAGGGGTCTCAGGGTTCCAGCCACAACCGACTAATGGTGTCGTGTAGTCGCAAGTGCAACAAAGCTGATAGGCGGTAACTACTTATATCGATATTTCTTATAGCTAAAAGAGCCTGGTACTCTAGCAACTTAGTTGCAGTACCAGGCTTTAACTTTATTAGGCGATCGCAGATACGCCACTGGCTTCTAAATGTGTCGGGTTGACATACCTAGTCAGCATAGTCCACTCTTGTGAGCAGCACATTAGAGTGAACCCGTGATGCTACTGATAGCTAATATCATCGCCAAAGGTGAGAACAAAGTTGAGACCCTAAACAACCTTAAGAAGACCCAGATCCTTAAACGTGTAGAGGAATACCTGAAAGACCAAGCAAACGGCAACCATAACGTAGCGATCGCTCTTGCCTGTGAGTTGTCTTTGCCGTTTGAGGATGATGAGCTACAGGCTAAGGACTATACGACTCTAGGGGAATGGTTAGAAGAAAAGCAAATAGAAATAACCCTAGGGGATAAGCAGAGACTAGCTAACCTGGTAGCTGACAAGTACCTAGCGAAGTACGGTAAAAAACCCAAGCAAGTAGCACGTAAGAATAACGACGGGCATTTTCGCAATAAAGCTTATGGCTTCCATCCGTCTCAGATATGGCTACTGGAAGAAGCACTGAAAGAGCTAAACCACAAGGACATTATCCGGACTACGGCAGATGAATAACCCGTCCGTCGTGGGCTGAGATGAAGAAGGTTATCAACGCCGGTGTTAAACCGAAAGTTTCGACTATTTCGACAGAGCCTAAAACCATTTCGACAGCACCAGTCGAAACTGAAGTCGAAATAGTCGAAAACCTAGAGCCTGTAAGCGTTTCAGCCAGTCGAAATGGTCGAAATGGTCAGTCAGAAACCTCTCAAAATGGTGCTGTAGCGACTTCAGTTTCGACAGTTTCGATATTTCGACAAGGGTTAACAGAGGTGCTTTCTAAGATGCTGGAGGCACCAGAACCGGACAAGCAGACTATCAAGAGACTGACCCAGCTACTAATAGACGCTAAAGAAGTCAAGTCTAAGACTGATGTAGTCCAGAAAGTCTGGTGTATGCGGTCAGAACGCTATGCTGGTGCTGCTGCTCTCTGGGATGAGCTGGGGTTATGGATAGATAAATAACTAACAGGGTGTCTAGATGGCTAAGTAAATATCTGGTATTACCTACCCTAGCTAAAACTCAGGTACCTCTGAGACGGTAGCACCTGCATAGTGTTTTAGAACTACCTCTGGACTGTTGCCAACTAAAGCAGCGACCTGTGAAACAGTTAGCCCGTTCTCTAGTGCCAGAGTGATGAAGGTATGCCGGGTGTTATAGGGTGGTCTGTAGCGTTCTACTAAACCTTGTCTGACCAGCTCGGTCACTATACCCCGGTAGGTCTTACTACCTACCCTACAACCTCGCCAGACTTGGTTAGTAAACTTACCGTTATGGATATATAACCCAGTAGGGCTAGGAAATACTAAAAGGTCTGTCTTAGGACTGTCCGGTCGGATAGCCTCTAACAGTACCCTGAGAGACCTATTAACCGGAAACCGTCTAGTCTTCCCGGTCTTGGTAGTCTTCCGGATGTCTAGCTGACTATCATAAGACTCTGAAAATATAACCCAGTCTAGACTAGGGCTAATGTTACCCCAGGTCAGCGCGATCGCCTCACCAGTCCGGCACCCGGTAGCAAATAGGAAACTAACAAAACTGTGATAATAGTTCTTATTCTCTAGGAAAGCTTCTAGGATAGCCTGTCTTTCTGAGATGCTAAACGGGTCTATCTGGCTAGTTGCCTTTGGTCTCTTGATGCTGCCAGCTACCCCTAAGAACGGGTTAGTCTCTATCAGACCGGAAGCTACTGCCCAGTTACAGCAGGCGCTAAGGTAAGTTAGGACTCTCTTAGTCGTATCAGCAGAATGCTGGGATAATAACCAGTCTCGGATGACTGAGACCTGACTAATGTCTCTGGTCGGTAGCTGGTCTATATGGTTCTTATATTTTCTAACGTAGTCTTTCTGATATGTGGTCTCAGCTATCTGAGGTCTCATATAGTCTGAGTATTTATACCAGAGACTAGCTAGGTCTTCTGGCGATCGCTTGACTACTTTTTGTTTCTGCTGGAAAGCTGACTTGTAACGCTCTAGGCTAGTGTCTAGCTGTCCAGTCTTGATGTCTTCTTCTATCTGCCAAGCTACCGCTTGTGCTTTCCTAAAGTCTTCAGGGGTTAGACCAGTGCTGATATACCTAGCGCTACCTTCTGCTATTGCCCTAGGCAGTCTTAACCTTAGCCGTCCGTTCTTTTCCTCTATCCCGATCGCGGTCTTGGTAGCCATCTGGTAGCCAAGATAGGACTAAACCAGACTAAGAGAGGTTATTCTACAGGAACCTAGCCTCTTTCCTTGGTTTTGCAGACCTCTGCCTTACCACTTGGCTATGCCGCCATAAATTCAGATTACTACTATACCAAATTTTGACGATTGCTTACCTACGGAAAAATTCTTAGTAGATTATCGCTGTATTTACAGGCAGATGTCCATTTCCGGCGCTATATGTGATGACGATCACATATGGGGGATTCCTAGATCGCAGGTATTTGACGATCTCTAACGGTAATGTGTTACCCATCTAAAGACGTAAGTGTTTACACGTATTTTTTAATATTCATCTATCTTTAGACTTATTTGATTAACTTGTTCCGTAGGAAAGCTGTACATCAATGTTTACCTAATACAGCAGAGCCATTGGGGTTTAGTGTCCTAACTATTTTTCTTTGAGCAGCTACCATCCATTACAAAACTTTATGATTCCAGCCAAGCCGCTTGCGATCGCTCAAATCACAGATATTCACCTGTTTGCCGACACCAAAAAAGAATTATTAGGTCTTCCTACGGAAAAGTCATTTCATGCAGTTCTAGAGCAATTGCAAAAACTATTGCCTCAGCTAGATATGCTACTGCTGACTGGGGATTTGTCCCAAGATGGCAAGGCGGAATCATATCAACGGTTGGCAGAATTGCTGAGTCCCTTATCCATCCCAACCTACTGGGCACCAGGGAACCACGATCAGCCTTTGGTGATGCAGCAGGTGTTAAAAGAGGCTCCCATTTCTCCAGAAAAGTCTTTTGCAGCCGGAGGCTGGCAGTTTTTGCTACTTGATTCTCATGTTTCTGGTTGCGTGCATGGCAAACTATCATCAGAAAGCCTAGTTTGGCTGGACACGCAACTAAAGCTAGCAAGCGACAGACCTACCCTGATCGGTTTTCACCATCCACCTTTTCTCGTGGATTCAGATTGGCTAGATGGCAGCACACTACAGAATCCAGAGGAACTTTTTGCTGTTATAGATCGCCATCCTCAAGTAAAGTTGGTGATTTTTGGTCACATTCACCAAGAATTTTATCAGCGGCGTGGTGGTGTTCACTACCTGGGTAGTCCTTCTACTTCGATTCAATTTGAGCCTCACAGCCACAATTTTTCCTTGGATGAAGTAGAGCCAGGATTTCGTTTATTAAACTTATATCCTGATGGCTCTTTTGAAACTAGAGTGCAGCGGGTTACTTACGTGCATGAACTGGATTTGGCAGCAACTGGTTATTAGAAAAGCTGGGGAATAATTAAAGGCTTTCATGGTATCAAGTCCGGGGAATGCGAAATGAAACTTCAATTCCCCCAAATAAGCTTTAACCGAACAGTCTTGCACAGCGATTGCTCTAAACGTAAACTATCTGTAGTGCATTTGTTTAGGTGGTATTATGCGTAAAGTCATATTATTTATTGCATCTAGTTTAGACAGCTATATTGCACGCCCTTCTGGTAATGTTGACTGGCTGTTTACAGACCAAGATTACGGTTACTCGGAGTTCGACGCTGGCGTTGACACCGTTGTTATGGGCAGAAAAACCTATGAACAAGTTCTTACTTTTGGAGAATATCCTTACAAAGGGAAAAAGAGTTATGTTTTCACAAAGCATCCTTCCTGCCAATCGGACAACAACGCTGAATTTATCGCAACAGATGTGAAGAACTTTGTAGATGATTTACGTCAGGTTGATGGAAAGAATATCTGGTTAGTGGGAGGCTCTCTATTAATTCACGATTTCATCAGCAAAAATCTTGTGGATGAGCTGATTCTTTCGATACACCCAATCGTCTTAAGCGAAGGAATTCCACTATTTTCTAATCAATTAACCACTACATTTTTGAAGCTGACTGGATGTCAGACATACAGTTCGGGATTGGTTCAGCTATCTTACAATTTTATGGGTTGAACGCGATCGCTACTGAGGTGTTATACAAATTCATTTTTTTCCCGCTACACTAATCGCTTTTCTCAGCCCCCTTAAAAAGGAGGCTGGAGAATCAGATGAGTAGCTTCACTTTCCCAGCTATTCACCCCGCAGTTATTCGGTGGCTATCCAACGCACGTAGGGAAGCCCTGCTGACAAACTTCTAGATGTGATTTGAGTAGTGCCATCAACCCAACCAACATCTACGCGGAAATAAACTTTGCCATTGCCTAAGCGGAAGCGGTACGCCCGCAGTTCTGGGGAAGTTGCTTGACCGACGCAGGAGGCGTAGGCTTTTTGTAATGGGGCTTCGTATTCTACGAACTTCTTACCCGAACTCGAAACTCTGGCAGATCCTGCGATCGCGCGAGTGTTTGCTACAACCGTATGCTCCGCGCCGCCTTCAAATGGAACTAATAATGTCGTCAACCCAACTTTTTGAGGACAGGTTCCATATTTGCGTTTTACAGTCAAGTTGGTGCTGCTTCGCGCTGGCGAACTAGCGGGCTGGGCTAGAGTCGAAGTAGATGTACTAAACACTAGCGCCGATAACAGTCCTAAAGTGCTGGCGAATTTCACCGGGTGAGAAAATTTACTTTTGGTCAAAGTTAGAAGTTTCATCTTAGACCTAGGGAAGCGTACCAAGACTTAGTGAATAGTCTTTATATAGAATGACTTGATTCTGGCGCGATGGCACTCACACAAATGGCTCATCCAATCGGGTGAAACTTCAAATTTTTTCGGAAATATGAAGTTTCAATGATGAAGCATTGAAGAGGAATTTGTTTCCAGGTTCATCAATTTTAACTTTTGCTTTCCCGACTCCTACTGAGTCTGGCGGCAATAAACTATTGTTGGCATCAATTATACCGGATTACCAGCAATATAGAAAGAGGCTTTAAGTATGAAAGAAACTATCGCTAAGATCCAAAAACACTGCTTTAATTTGCAGGCTGGGGGTTCAGTAAACACTTCAACTAAGCTAGTTAAGGTGGAAAGATTGCCTAATACTCAAACCAGACTAGAAGTTTTTAATAACGCAACATTTGAAGCAGTTTTGATTCATGAACAAGGGAAAATTTTAGATGTTAATCCTGCCGCAGAAACATTATTTGGCTATTCAACAGACGAATTGATTGGTAAGTCGCTTTTGGATGTTGCAGCCGTTCCTTCCTACGAAACGATTAGACAAAGATTGCGCTCACCTTCAGATCAACCTTTTGAAGCGATCGCATTGAGGAAAGATAAAACAACTTTTATCGCAGAGGTTTCTGCTAAAAGTATTGTGTATCAAGGTAGATTGGTTAGGGTGGCTAGTGTTAGGGATATTACAGAACGCAAGCAAGCGGAAGAAAGGGTTAAAAAAAGTGAAGAGAAAAATCGCGCCCTTTTAAATGCGATTCCGGATTTGATGTTCATCTTCAGCAAAGACGGAAAATATCTGGATTTTAAAGCAGAAAAAGCCAGCGATTTGATAGTTCCGCCTGATGAAATCGTTGGAAAATTTTTGTGCGAGTTAATGCCAACAGACGTAGCTCAATTGTTCATGCACCACATTGAGCAAGCAATCTCGACACGAGAAACCCAAAACCTAGAGTACCATCTGTATCTGAATGGAATCAAGCGCGACTGGGAAGCACGGCTGGTGTCTCTTGGGGAAGAGGAAGTTGTGGCAATTGTCCGCGAAATCACCCAGCGCAAGCAGGTAGAAGAAGCGTTGCGAGTTTCAGAAGAGAAATTTAAGAAAGCTTTTAGTTCTAGCCCTGAGTCGATTACGATTTCTACAGTTAAAGATGGGCGATACATTGACGTTAACGAAACTTTCTTAAATATTTCCGGCTACACACGTGAGCAGGTGATTGGTCATAATTTAACTGAATTGCAAATTTGGGTTAATCCAGAAGAACGCCTGCAAGTTATCAAGTTATTGCAGGAAGATGGGGCGGTTCGTAACCAGGAATACGAGTTTCGCAAGCAGTCCGGCGAAGTGGTAATAGGACTTTTTTCTGCGGAAATTATTAACTTGGGCGGCGAAGAATGTTTGCTGACTGTGGGGAACGACATTACTGAACGCAAGCAGGCGGAAATCCAGCAACGCATGACGCAAAAACGCGATCGCTTATTAGCAGAAACTCTAGGGCGTATCCGTTCATCCCTGAACCTGGAGCAAATTCTCAACACCACAGTTGAGGAAGTTCGTTCGTTTCTACAAGCTGACCGCGTTTTCATCGGTCATACAGATGGTAACGGTAAAGGAAAGGTGATTGTAGAATCGGTAAACTCAAATTATCCGTCAATTTTGGGTTGGGTACTTGATGATGAAAGTTCTCTCGCCGACTTGAGAACGATGTTTGAGGAAAATTGCGTCCGAATGGTTGAGGACACAAGTAAGGTACAAGTACCAGAAGCGATCGCATCTTACCACAACGATTATCAAGTTAAATCAGTCTTGGCTGTACCAATTAGCGTACACGGTCAAGGTCTGTTAGGGGCGTTGATTGTCAATCAATGCAGCGGTTCGAGACGCTGGGAACCAATGGAAATCGACTTACTCGAACAGTTGGGAACCCAAGTAGCGATCGCAATCCAACAAGCCTCTCTATTCAACCAGGTACAAGCACTCAATGCCAACTTGGAATGCCAAGTCCAAGAACGCACCGCCCAATTAGAGCAAAAAATAGAGGAAGTTCAAGAACTCTATCAGCTTAAAGATATTTTCCTACACGCAGTTTCCCACGATCTGCGAACGCCAATCGTCGGCGGGTTACTCGTGTTGCAGAATTTGTTGATGGCTAATCGCAATGAACAATTAGCCATTAGCCATCAACAAAACACAATTCCCGTTCCTCGCTCAATTTTAGAGCGAATGATTCAAAGTAGCGATCGCCAACTCCGTCTGATAAATTCCCTGCTAGAAGTTCATACTAGCGACGTGCGAGGCGTTGTCCTCCACCGCGAACCAACCCAAATTGGCTCTCTAGTACAAGCCATTGTCGAAGACTTTGAGCCGCTATGCGCTAAAAACCATGCTTTCTTGACAAATCAAGTCGAGGGCGAATTGCCTAGCGTCAATGCAGATCCGCTTCAGCTGCGGCGCGTGTTTGAAAATCTGCTCACCAACGCCTTGAACCACAATCCACCCGGACTGAAAATGACCATCAAGGCGACAGTTAAGAATCAGATGATGCGCTGCACTATTGAAGATGACGGCGTGGGGATGAATCAAGAAACTTGCGATCGCGCCTTTGAACTTTATGCCCGTGGTTCCCAAGCTAGACGCTCAACTGGCATCGGTTTAGGATTATATCTTTGTCAGCAAATCATCATTGCTCACGGCGGCGAAATTGGTGTTATTAGTTCACCTGGAGACGGTGCAACTTTCTGGTTTACTTTACCTTTGGATGAGTCTTTTGATTGTGGATATTAAATGAGCTTTTTCCACAATCACCCAATCGGGTGAATCGCCGGAAGGATGTGAACAAGCGATCGCCTACTGTAAATTAAAAAGATGAGATTTAAGAATCCCGACTGCATTTCTCTACGGTTTTAGGGAACACTAAAAGAAGGATGAAGTGTGAAGGAGGGACTGGGGATTGGGGACTCTTGGCTGGGGACTCTTAAGACCTCACGAATAAATTTCTAGTTCCCAAGCTGAGCTTGGGAATGTATATTTGTGAGGCAGAGCCTTACACTACCTTTGTAATTTATGTCTTCCGAAAGAGGTAGATCCTCAAGAATCGCATTCCCATGCCCAGCCTGGAAAAAAAGGCTTAAATTGCTCTTTTTATTCCCGCCAAAAGCCAAAATTTTATCCTTAATAATTCATACTTTTTAACGTGCCAACCTGGTGCAACTATTGAAAATTTATTGAGTTAAAACAAAGAGATGTGATTTCTAATGCCTGAATATCTACAAGCGATAAGAGAATGTTGTCGGGATGAAGCAGCTTTTGAAAGGCTCCAACAAATCTTGGCTGGCACTGGCATTCCAAACGTTGAGGAAACTCAAGACAAGCTACAACATAGCGAGTTTAAATTCCCAACAATGGCTGACAACTTACCAGGTATGATTTACCAATACCTGCGGACTCACGATGGTCGCGAGTCGCTGGTATGTGCTACTTCTGGCTATCGAGAATTGTTCGAGTTAGAACCAGAAAACATGGAGGCTAATTTTCAACTGCTCAAAGAGTTAATTCATCCCGATGATTTAAAAACTTATGAAGAATCTGGAGATATTTCTGCCGCCACTTTGCAACCTTGGGCTTGGGAAGGTCGCATTATTACGCCTACTGGAAAAATAAAGTGGATACAATGCGCTTCTCGTCCAGAAAAGCAGCGTAATGGCGATATTCTCTGGGATGGCTTAATGATGGAAGTCACGCAAAGCAAAGCTGCCCAAGAAGCGCTGGAGAGAGAACGGCGACTTTTCATCGGTGGGCCAGTGACAGTTTTCCGTTGGCTTGCACAAGAAAATTGGCCTGTAGAATACGTCTCGCCTAATGTGGCTCAGTTCGGCTATCAACCAGAAGATTTTTTAACTGGTAGAGTGCCTTATGCCAGCATTGTTCATCCCGATGACTTGGCTAGAGTTGATGCTGAGATCCAAGCTTATAGCGCCGAGAAAAGTGTTAGTTCTTACGAACAAGATTATCGCCTGATGCGTTCAGATGGCTCTGTGCGTTGGGTCTATGACTTTACCACTATCGTCCGCAATGAAACTGGGGAAATTATACACTATGACGGATATGTTTTAGATGTCACTGAACGCAAAGCTGCGGAAGCGCAACTAGGAGTTGCTGCTGAACGCGATCGCTTACTGGGAGAAATTGCCCTGAGAATTAGGCGATCGCTCGATCTCGATCAAATTCTTAACACTACAGTTGAGGAAGTCCGGCAATTTCTGCAAACAGATCGGGTTTTTATCGGACATCTTAATGACAATTGTCAAGGAAAAGTTTTAGCAGAATCTGTTGCCCCAAATTGGCGCTCAATCCGTGGATGGGTCACGAATGACCGCCACTTAAAAGAAATAAAATCACTTTTTAAACAAGGTCAGGTTAGAGCAATTGATGATACACAAGCGGTAGCAAAATCTCGATTTCATGCTGCATACTATACAAAATATCAAATCAGAGCCAGTTTGTGTGTCCCTATTATGGTTGGCGACCAGTTTTTTGGGATGCTAATCGCCAATCAATGTAGCGCACCGCGTCACTGGCAGCAATTTGAAATTGACTTGCTTTCTTCACTGGCGACGCAGGTAGCGATCGCTATCCAGCAAGCACAACTTTATGAGCAATTATCAGAGCTTAATGACAGTTTGGAAACTCAAGTCTTGGAACGCACAGCCGAATTACAACAGGCTATTACAAAATCCCAAGAGTTGAACCGCCTTAAAGACGTAGTTTTAAATACTGTTTACCACGAACTACGCACCCCCGTTTTGGGTAATTTATTGTTGCTAAATAATTTTCTTAAAAGCCCACAAGATACGATACCGATCTCTCGCCATATTTTAGAGCGGATGATTCAGGGTAGCGATCGCCAACTCGGTATGATTAATTTATTACTAGAAATTTCCCAAGAGCAAGGAATCGTTTTGCATCCTGAGCCGCTGCAACTAAATACACTTTTAACACCAATGCTCAAAGATTTGCAGCCAATACTCAAGGGAAATCAAGCGAATGTAACGAATCTGATTTCAGAAAATTTACCATTGGTAATGGTTGATGCGGCTAAGTTGCAGCGAGCGTTGCAAGATTTATTTACTCATATTTTGAAACATAATCCCCCTGGAATTAGTTTAACTTTGAGCGCCACAATTGAGGCAGGGATGCTGCGCTGTACGATTCAGGATAACGGTGCAGGGATGAGCCAATCAGAATGCGATCGCTTATTCGATCTCCACGTCCGCGATGCTAGAGACAGCTGCACGACAGGTATTGGGCTAAAATTGTATCTCTGTCGGCAAGCGATCGCAGCCCACGGCGGCGAAATTGGCGCGATTAGTAACCTCAATCACGGCTCAACTTTTTGGTTCACATTACCAGTTAAAAACTAGAAAAGCAAAATTAAAAACTCAATAAATTTTCTAACTATAATTAAAAATAAACTAATATTTTTAATTATTTAAAGTGAGATCACAATAATGACAAATAAAAATATTTACAATTTCAAGTTTCCAACTGGGTATTCTCACGCACCAACAGCGAATTGACGCTAACCCTAACACAAGAGAGTTTGCAAGGCTGGAATTGACTCATAAATCATCATTTTTTTGAGTTAAGAGTGTTGAATTATAAGTTATTAATTCAACACTCTTAACTGTTTCTAGTGAGGAACTTTGCTCAGAGCGTGCCAAGTGCGATCGCCCACAATGCCATCCACAACCAAATTAAACCGCTTTTGGAAGGATCTCACCGCTGCATCTGTGCGCGGGCCGAAATTCGGGCTAGTCTCAGTATTAAAATCGCCCGTTGTCTGTAAAAGACGCTGAAGCATTACCACTATTTCACCTTGGCTACCTTTTTTGAGTACAGGCATATTGACTGGCGCACCAGAATAAAGAGCTTGCCATGTCACGTTTCCCACAACGCCATCCTCTTTCAAAAAGACCCGATGCTGGTAGGCTCTTACGCCATTTTCTACCACTATATCGAAGATACCGTCAATATCGCCAAAGTAAGTTTCCCAGCGATTTAACAGTCTTTGCAGTTCCTGAACCCCTGCTCCTGTGGAACCGCGCTTGAGTACAGGTTTGTTGATTTGGGCATTAGCTTGAGCGTTGAAAGTATTAGTTGGAGCTGTCATGGTTTTGGTTCCTTTAATTTGTGTTTTTTGAATTTGTGTTGTGTTCCTTACACTTTCTAAGGTACTTGTTATTTCCCAGCTCCGACTTCACCCAACCATCTCATACAAAAGGATGATATCCATTAACTTTATATTCTTAAAAACTATTTCAATTCATCCCTATATTTCCCCCATTTTTCCCACCTCATCCAATCAGGTGAATCAATAGTATGAATTAATTTCGCCTGAAGTTTAAACCCCAGGCGTATAACTAAAGTCGGTTTTAACCGACTAACAATAACAAAGTTCAGTTTTTTTAATCCACGTTAGCTATAAGCCAGAGACTTAAGTCTCTGGCGGACTAAAGCGAAGACGAAGAAATAGTTTGTTTTCACCCAACCAGGTGAGACAACGGCATGAAGTGCGATCGCTCTTACCCGTCGTACTTTAAATCAGACGCTGAATTGAATGGTGCCTAGTCATGGGGTTATTCTACTTTTACGCACAACGCCTTGGTATTGTTTTAATTCAGCCAAAGGCGATTACAAATCATCCTCTCACCAGCAGAAAATTTTCCAACCGACCAGAAGCGGAAGTTTCTAATCACCGACACCGGGCAAAATTGACACAGGATATTGAGCGAATCACCCAAATCTATCACTTGGATCGCCGGACTTTTTTGTAGAAAAGGTTTCCTAAAAGTGTCTTTAGGCTACACCAGCCCCGAACGAAGGGCAACAACAGCTGCTTGCACCCGGTCATCGACAGACAATTTATTCATAATCCCTCGGACGTGAGTTTTCACAGTATTTGGACTTAGGTAGAGGGCAGCAGCAATCTCCGGATTACTTTTGCCCTCTACCATCAGTTTCAATACTTCTAATTCCCGTTGGGATAAATTTGAGACAGCGCTGCTCGTCGAAGGCGGTTTAAGATGGTCAATTACTCGACGCGCAATTTGCGGATCGAGGTAGGTGGCACCTTCTTGGGCAGCAGTGATTGCTGCTAACAATCGCTCTACACTAGCACCCTTGATGCAGTAGGCATCGGCACCGCTAGAGAGGGCAGCAATGATTTCTGTTTCTGTGGTGTGGGATGTTAGGACAACCACCCGGACATTAGGAAGTGCTGCCTTAATTTGCTGGGTGGCAGCAATTCCATCGAGTCGCGGCAGACCAATATCCATCACAACCAGATCCGGTTTCAGTCTCAGAGCAGCTTCTACGCCTAGATATCCATCTTCAGCTTGTCCAACGATGGTGAACTGGGGGTGAGCGGCTAATGACTGCTCCAAACCCAGCTGCATCATCGGGTCGTCTTCCACAATCAAAACCCGCAATGGGTGAGATTCAGTGGGTGTATTCAATGGTGATTCTGTTTCCGGAGGCATGGAATTAATGAAGTTGTTTTATTGGTTTTATCTACGACAAAAATACACGGTTTGGGCAGTTTAATGAAATAAAGCCTCATCCCTGAGACTGATTTTAAGCGCTAGGGGAATTAAAAAAGCAAAATTAAAAATTAAAAATTGCCGAATTCCGATTTTAAGTTTTTAACTTCTCATGCCCAGTCAGATGCTGGGAACGAAGGTTAGGAGGCTCAGCCTCTGTTAAAACTTGCATAATTCCCATTTTTAATTTTTTATTTCAGGAATGCGGTATTGACCAGCAACGTAATAGAAGAAGCGATAATAATCGTCAAATTGTCCGGAGGGCGATCGCCCTTGCCAGTAGTAACGTATCCTTCCCTGAATTAAGGTCAGTCTCATCAAACTGATATCAGAACGCAGTTCCACTTGCAGCTTCCCGGTTATCCCCTGTTGGGTGGTAAAGTTCTGCTGCATGGATGTATGAGGGTGCTTTTGTCCCGATGGTATCAGTTCAATTTCTGGCAAACTAGCACCCGCTACTCCCAGTATTTCTACCTCTAAGTTCTGCGGATCTCTAAACGCCCGCCCATCTCTATTGTCTGGCATCGGGGCGGCAATCCAGTTACTGGGATAAGGAAACTCGAAGTCATAGCGCGGGTTGTTATATATTTTCCAGGTTGCTGACTGGTTATCGGTGGCCCGACAACCCCACAGCATCATCATGAGGGCGATCGCATATATTGCGATCGCTCTCGTGTTGCCACAATTGGCTTGCCAACTCTGACTCCCGACTCGGCTGGAATATTTGTACACCTACGCCAATATCTCCGTTCTGGCTGCTTTTATTCATTCGCCAGTCCCCCATCCTCTGCCGGACAATCGGGAGAAATATTAAGCAATGTAACAATATTGCCGTCATGCTGGCTTAACGTCTTGACAGCCCGGAATAAGACCGATAACCTGTGAAATATACCCGGGTAGGACGACCGATAAAGTTATATGCAAGATAAGCAAAAGGTTACGTTATATCTTCCTCCAGGTCTTCATCGTCAGCTCAAAATTCGATCTGCTGTTGACTCGGAACCGATGTCATCAATGGTCGAAAGAGCGATTGTTTTCTACCTGACAAACCCGGAAGTGGTGGATGAGGTAGAGGCAAATCACGGGGGGACGCATCGGGTATATTCTTGTCCGGAGTGTTCTAGTTCCGTGGTAGTGCGAGATGGAGAAATGGTTGCCCTTGGTGATCAGCCTGGTGTAATGGCTGAGGAGCTAACCACCCTTGAAGGTACCAGAAGTGAAGTTGGTACTGATTCCCAAGGAGAACAGGAGTTGGTTCCCTGCTAAGGTTCCTCCTCTATGAGCGGGTGCCTTGCTCGAATCAAGGCAAGCAGTGCGAATGTTGGCTAATGGTTGTGCCGTCTCTAATGGGTCGATAGATTATGAAAGAAGAGCTAGATATTCTGGTTCAAGCTCAATATCCCCTAATCTACCTGGTGACATCCGAGGAAGAAAGGGCTGAGCGAACAATTGCAACAATTGCTCAAACAAGATCCCAGCAGCGGCGTGTGTTCATATGGACAGTCACCCACGGCATAGTCGAGTACGGCCAACCTCGCAATATTACCCAACATAATACTGTTTCTCCAGAGGCAGCGATTGAATGGGTAGTACGCCAAAGAGAACCAGGTATCTTTATATTCAAAGATTTACACCCGTTTATTGAATCACCAGCAACAACTCGGTGGCTGAGGGATGCGATCGCCAGCTTCAAAGGCACGCAAAAAACCATTATCCTCATGTCACCCTTCCAACAGATCCCAATCGAGCTGGAAAAAGAAGTAGTAGTTTTAGATTACCCCCTGCCAGACCTGGCAGAACTCAACCAAGTATTGACCAGTCAGCTAGAGCAAACTCGCAACCGTCGTACAACGACAGAAGCGCGGGAAAAAATGTTAAAAGCCGCCTTGGGTTTGACCCGGGACGAAGCTGAAAAAGTTTATCGTAAGGCATACGTTAAAACAGGTCGCCTAACTGAATCAGAAGTAGATATTATTCTTTCTGAAAAAAAGCAATTAATCCGTCGCAACGGCATATTAGAATTCATTGAAGAAGACGAAACTATTGATGCAGTTGGCGGTTTAGAAGAGTTGAAGCGCTGGCTGAGACAGCGATCTAACGCTTTCACAGAAAAGGCGAGAGAGTACGGCTTGCCTCAACCGAAGGGAATGTTAATTCTAGGCGTTCCTGGCTGCGGTAAATCCTTAATTGCCAAAACAACTTCCCGCCTCTGGAGTTTGCCACTTCTGCGCCTGGATATGGGCCGAGTGTATGACGGCTCAATGGTAGGTCGGTCAGAAGCTAACTTGCGGAACGCCCTGAAAACAGCAGAGTCAATTTCTCCGACGATTCTCTTCATCGACGAACTAGACAAAGCCTTTGCTGGTACTTCGGGATCCGCTGACTCAGATGGCGGTACATCCAGCCGAATTTTTGGTTCCTTCCTCACCTGGATGCAAGAAAAGACTTCTCCGGTGTTCGTGATGGCAACTGCCAACCGGGTTGAACGTTTACCAGGTGAATTTCTCCGCAAAGGACGTTTTGACGAGCTTTTCTTCGTCGATCTTCCTAACGCGGAAGAACGTAAGGACATTTTCCAGATTCACCTTGCCAAGCGGAAGCGCGACCTTTCTCGCTTTGACCTAGACCAGCTGGCTAAGGTTTCTGATGGATTTTCCGGGGCAGAAATCGAGCAGGGATTGATTGCGGCAATGTACGAAGCATTTGCCCAAGAGCGCGAATTTACCCAGCTTGATATTATTGCGGCAATTAAAGCCACACTGCCGCTTTCCCGGACAATGAACGAGCAGGTTACGGCCCTGAGGGACTGGGCAAGACAGCGAGCGCGACCTGCTGCATCCTCCGTCGCTGAGTATCAGCGAATGGAGTTCTAAAAGCTTTCTCCTGCTCCCAACAGGAGGAAAGACTAGCAAATTGCTAGTAGTTTGATAAAAAAGCCGCCAAGTAATTTCCCAAGGCGGTAGTCTCGAAACAAAAAAGTTGTCGTTTCTCTTAACTCTCTACTGGAGGAAATCCCAATGTCTCACTTTAGCACCCTGCGTACCAAAATCACCGATGCCGAAATCCTGAAGGCTTCTCTCCGTGACCTGGGTATCAGCGTTAAGTCCGAAGCTGATGTTCGTGGTTACAACGGTCAGCGCGTTCGTTCCGACATCGTTGCAGTTTTGGAAGGCGAATATGACCTGGGCTGGTCTCGCAATAGCGATGGTTCTTTCGACCTGATCGCTGACCTGTGGGGCGTTGCCAAGAAGCACAACCAAACCGAACTGATTAACTCGATTAATCAGAAGTATGCCGTTAACAAGACCTTGGCAGAAGTCAAGCAACGCGGTCTTGCCAACGCCAACGTCAAGTTGGTTGTGCAAAAGTAATTATTGTGCGCGTTCCCAAGATATCGGGTTAATCAACTATAGATTAGCCCGTTTTTCCTATAACCCAGCTCTTTGAGAGCTGGGTTAATTTTTATTTTGGAATGGCGCGATCGCGTTGAGGCAGCAAAATAACCTATAACCCAGACAAACACCATCGTCAGCCCATTTGCCTCAAGGGATATGATTATGGACAAGCTGGTGCATATTATCAACGCTGTAAAACCTCTTGCTTTTAGGTAGGGGATATAAGGCGCTTTTCATAAATAGCGATCACTCTCAAATTTATCTGCAACTAAACTAAAATAGAACCTCATTTGATAATAATAAGAGTGGATTATGGCAACTGGACTACTCAAAAGATTATTTACTGTAAAAGAATACAATCGTATGGTTGAGGCGGGTATTCTCACAGAAGATGACAGGGTGGAATTGATTCGCGGAGAAATTATTCAAATGTCCCCAATTGGCAGAAGACACGCGGCTCATGTCAGGCGCTTAAATACTTTATTATCTGAAAAATTAGGCAGACGCGCCCTAGTCGATACTCAAAATCCAGTGGAATTGGATGATAGCTCCCAACCTCAACCTGATGTGGTGTTGCTGCAACCCCGTCCAGATTTTTATGAGTCGGGACATCCTAAGCCAGAGGATATTTTCTTGTTAGTTGAAGTTGCTGATACGACAGTTGAAAGTGACCGAAATGTGAAAATTCCTCTTTACGCTAGAGATGGTATTACTGAAGTTTGGCTGATAGATATTAATCAGCAATGTTTGGAAGTTTACCGACAACCTTGTGCTGATGGATACAAGGAAATGCAGAAGTTTTATCGGGGACAAACTGTATCTATCCAAGCGTTTCCTGATGTTGAAATTACCCTAGATGAGGTACTGGGTTAATGAACCCACAACCACAGGAAAACGAAATATTGAAACCATAGCGATCGCATTCTGTTTTCAAACACGTCAGTGTTGCGAATGCTCTTAGCATATCGGTTCTTATATACCAATACTATTTGAGTTGTAAAGATGCTATCTAAGAAACCCGGTTTCTTGGCGTTCACGAATCAAATAGGATCACTATAGTTCCTGTATTGTCAACTTTCTTCGTCTCGATCGTTTACATTTGTCTCAAAAATAACTGCAAGGCTAGCGGCGGGTATCAATTGCTGGAGTAACTGAAGATGCGCGATCGCATCATTGCGACAACGAAATCGAGCTACAATCGATGACTGTAAGTTTGGCAGATGACGAATCACGCACCAAGGATGAAGTCTGTCTCGGTAGGTCGGCGATGTTGGTATCATAGAGCTATCCTTCCCACAATGTGGGTTGTGTTAGGAGCGATCGCCCTTGATTTCTCAGGTCGGAGGGCGATCGCTTATTTGGATAATATTATTAAACGCTGCGAACGCAGCAGTTGTCAAGTGTAGAATGGGGTTAATTAGGTTACGAGTACGGGAACTAGCTACAGAGAAGGGTTGGACACTAAAAGAAGTCTCCGATAGAACGGGAATTCCTTACGGTACAGTCAGAAGCTATGCCCATTCTCCGAAGCTGGCAACTGTAGACTATACGGCTTTACTAAAATTAGCCCGTGTATTTGACGTGATGATAGAAGACTTGGTGGAAGTTTTGGAAGAGTAAGAGATTGCTTGCTTGAGGATGCGCGATCGCATTCTATAAAAATTCGTCAAAAACGCGATCGCCTATCTATAAAAAAGTAAAGAGCGATCGCATCTACCACCCTCATCACCTGTTATCTGGTGAGGAGATTAATAGGTGACAAAGTGCGATCAATCCATAAATCAGGTGAGCATTACTCGTTAGACAACTTCTGTCCCGTCCGCTCCAACGCAGTGTTAGCTTACTAAGGCTACAACTGAGAGAGTAACTTATCATACTCTGCGTGCGAGCCGACCCAAAACCAAATAACGGTATCTTCGTCTAACTGTCCAACGGCTCGATAACTCTTGCTGATTCGAGCAGAATAGATTGGGAATTCTGGATGGATTTTTTTGAAGCGAAGACTGGGATGACTGGGATCTTGTTTAAATTGGCAATATGCCTCGCGTGTCTGTTGTTGAACTTGCTTTGGTAAATCGGCAAAGGCTCTACGAAATTGGTTAGTTGTACGCGATTTCACATTGTTTCTGGGTCTAATTCTTGAGTTTTACCCGCACGATATTCAGCCATCGCCTCGCCTGCAAGAAAAGCCAGGACATCTTTAGAACGCTTAAATGCTTCATCCCAACGGATTTCGTCTTCAAGTTCTTCTAGAATCATCGCCGCGATCGCATCCTGTTCGCTAGCAGGTAGAGTTTTCAAGCGGGCAATTGCTTGTTCGAGCAACTCAGTCATATATCTGGCTATCTAATTTACAAAATATTATTTAATTATCACATCCACACAAAGAGTGCGATCGCCTCTCAGTTAGTAGAGTAAGTAAGAGGCGATCGCACTGGTAGCAGAAGTTTAGAAAAAAAGCGCGATCGCATTTGATTGTACATATAGGTTATCTGTGAGGCAGGGCGAAGCTTTCGGGTAGATCAATTGTTTGTTACTTGCCTGATTTATTCACCCGAATGCAAAAGCCCCTACAAATATGGAATTTGAGCGCATTCTCGAAAAGTTGATCGCTTGACGAATGAACCCGCGCTAGTGGGTTTTGTCTGTATAAACGTGGTTTATAACCGCCAAGTTTTGCAATCTCTTCATAAACCCTCCTTTAGATAGCTGTGTAGATAAGTTATCTTAGAAACATCAACATCTCTACGGGGTTTTGGGGCAAGTTATATGTCTTTAGTAAAAGCAGGTTTCGTGGTAGCCATTATCGGGGTTATGATTAGTGCTGCTGCCTTGGCAAACGATTTTATTAATGGCAAGAAGCCGCCGTTACTATTCAGCGGAAAAAATGACCGCTTTACTTGCGAACAGCAACACTACCCCAACGAAGGTGAGATTTGGACGGTGGTTTATCATAACGACAAAGAGGCGCAACCTTGGCTAAGAATGGTAAACACTTTTGGTGATGACTGGAATACTCTAAAACGTTGTGGCGAGATTGAAAACCGTTTGGAAAATTATCGCAAAGATGGTCTGATTGCATTTGATTATCGCGCTGATCCCACAACTCCCAGCCAATCTGTTATCTGTGCCAAAACTAAACTGAGTGGCGACAATTGTCCCCTATTGGTGACGCTGGATGTCGGTGTTGATCCCTACCTGTCTCTCAGCAAGATGATTGAGGCTCTAGAGAATAAGAATACTGTGGATCAAAACAGTAACGGTGAGTCATCTGCTCCTCTTTTGTCTCCAGCTTCGCCATCTGTTCATTTGGGAAACTTTTTGGCAGATGAGGATCTGAAAGCTAGAGAAACTGCTAAAAAATAATCTGCTGTGACTGGGATAACATAGACACCTATAACTATTGTGCATAGGTGCTAATTGAGAAAATCCGAAGCTCCTGTCTATGACAAGTTATAAGTTTGGCGATGTTGTCCTAATAAATCTCCGCTATTTTGAGCGTCCCAACTGAGTTAGTAAATTCTTGCGATTATCTATTGCTGTTTGGTAGTCAGGCTTGATTTGAATTGCTTTGTCATAGGATTCGATTGCCTTTTCGTACTGTTTCAAGTTCCATAGCGCCTCGCCTCGACCATTCCAAGCTTGATGAACGTCAGGCTTGATTTGAATTGCTTTGTCATAGGATGCGATCGCCTCTTGGTACTGTTTCAAGTTCATTAGCGCAAGGCCTCGGTTATTCCAAGCTCCATACTTGTCAGGCTTGAATTGAATGGCTTTGTCATAGGATGCGATCGCCTCTTGGTACTGTTTCAACCTCGCTAGCGCCACGCCTCGGTTATTCCAAGCTTCATGGAAGTCAGGCTTGAATTGAATGGCTTTGTCATAGGATGCGATCGCCTCTTGGTACTGTTTCAACCTCGCTAGCGCCACGCCTCGGTTATGCCAACTGTCATGGAAGTCAGGCTTGAATTGAATGGCTTTATCAAAGGAGGCGATCGCCTCTTGGTACTGTTGCAAATCCGATAGCGCAACGGCTCGGTTATTCCAAGCTTGATAGATGTCAGGCTTGAATTGAATGGCTTTATCATAGGAGGCGATCGCCTTTTCGTACTGTTGCAAATCCGATAGCGCAAGGGCTCGGTTATTCCAAGCTTGATAGAGGTCAGGCTTGAATTGAATGGCTTTATCATAGGATGCGATCGCCTCTTGGTACTGTTTCAACTTCCCTAGCGCAATGCCTCGGTTATACCAAGCTTCATGGAAGTCAGGCTTGATTTGAATCGCTTTGTCATAGTCAATAACAGCTTCTTTGTAGCGTTCGGAGACTAACAAATCATTGCCGCTATTCAACAACTCTTCTGCATTTGTTGTCGCCGCCGCTTCGGCAAGCATCTTGGAAAGATTTACCTTATAGGTATTGCTAGGAATGTCCCATTTAAAAGTATTCTGTGCGTCCCCATCATCTGAATTTATACTTTGTGCAGACTGCTGTTCTGGCGGCAGATTTCCGCCTGTGAGTTCTGCCTTTTTAACAAGTTCTCTCTCGCTGCGCCCATGAACTGCAATTATCTTCCCTGCTGTATTTAGCACTGGCCCCCCACTCATTCCCCTAGCGGTTATAACAGGGTAGGAAATTCCATAGCCATCAGATAGTTTGCCAAGCGCTGATATCGTACCCGGTACAAACTGCGGTACAGAGGAACCGCCTGGGAAACCAGTGATGTAAATGCCGTCTCCCACATTCACTGTATCCGAGTCGCCTAATTCAAGAGCTTTATAGGGGCAATTTTCGCTACCTGGATTGAAGGTGATGAGTGCTAAATCTTGGTTGGGGAACTTTTGAATAGTCGCAGAGTTCCAAAATTTTCCATCGTTGGTTTGCAGCTTCAATTTACTACTGGGTGCTACCACATGACGCGCCGTGAGTACGGTGCAGACTTTGTTTTCTCCCCACACAAAAAAGCCGCTGCCATTTCCCGATGCGTCTGCGTAGGTAATCAAAACAATGCTATTTTCGGCTTGTTTGGCAATCTCTCCAGATGTCAGGGTAAGCGCATCTAAATATGAGTGTGAAATGTACTAAGTATTAAGCTAATGAAAACGGCTATTAATCTGAGAGAAGGGGCTATCTCATGGCATCAGGCTTAGACTCCGG
>NZ_JACJOK010000077.1:0-8148 GCF_014695505.1 Trichocoleus sp. FACHB-90 | reverse complement strand
TGAAACCATCACCCGCTACTAGGTTCTTCTCTCAAAACTATACCTGTTATGCCTTTGAGCATTATTTTAAGTATTTTGTCTGATTGTTAAGAAAGATGCGGGTAATGGATAGCCTTGTAGGGAAGGGGTTGGGGGTTAGGTTATTCTGATGTACACGCGCGTAACTGAGAAACGCTATAAATCAAGGAAGCAAAGAAACCAGGTTTCTTTATTTAAAGCTAAAAATCTAAACCTTACGTAGGAACGAAACCCAAGCTACAACTTATCAAGAAACAGCAACCTGACCAATATCTTCTGGCTTCAAATGAGAGTGTAAAACTTCTCCATCGCGGAACCAGACGATGCGTTTAGTTAGACGTGCTACTTCTGGTTCGTGAGTCACCATCACAACAGTGATACCGCTGGAATTCAGTTCGGTGAAGATGTTCATGACTTCTTCGGTGGTTTTGGAGTCGAGAGCGCCCGTGGGTTCGTCGGCAAGCAGTAAGACGGGATTGTTGACAATGGCACGCGCGATCGCTACCCGCTGCTGTTGTCCCCCAGAAAGTTGATTTGGTTTATTATTCAGGCGATGCTGCAAACCTACACGAGTTAAAGCTTCTGTTGCTCTTTGTCTTCTTTCGCCATTAGGTATACCAGCATAAACCATCGGCAACATGACATTTTCTAACGCCGAAAGTTGAGGCAAAAGATGGAATTGTTGGAACACAAATCCAATTTTACGGTTACGAATTTTAGCTAATTCCGAGTCTCCCAGTTGAGACACATTCACGTTATCTAAATAATAATATCCGTCGGTTGGTTGGTCGAGACAGCCGATAATATTCATAGCTGTGGACTTGCCGGAACCAGACGCGCCCATAATTGAGCAATACTCGCCTTCTTCCACGATCAAGCTAACACCAGCAAGGGCGCGAACTTCTGTGTCACCGATACCGTAGACTTTGGTAATATCCTCAAGTTGAATAATTGTTTTTTTTGAAGGACTGAGGACTGAAGACTGAGAACTGTATTTATCTTGCATTTATTTAGTTGTAAAACTCAGGACTCAAAACTCAAAGTGGGCGCGTTTAGTCAATATCTTGGTGAGATGCCAAGTTTATTCTAGAACCGCCCCTACAAAACTTCTTAAGCGCTTCGCAAAGCTACAATTGGATCGAGTTTAGCTGCTCGTCGTGCGGGGACGACACCAAAAAATAAACCGATACCCCCGGAAACACTCACAGCAACGATAACAGCTACAGGTGAAATGCTGGCTTTCAAAGGAGAAAAGGCGCTGACAAGCGAAATTCCGCCGACACCCAGCATAGTACCGAATAAGCCACCAGCTGCTGAGAGAATCACTGCCTCGATGATAAATTGAATCAGGATATCTTGCTCTTGTGCGCCAATAGCTTTGCGGAGTCCGATTTCCTGGGTGCGTTCGGTGACGGAGACAAGCATAATGTTCATTACGCCAATGCCGCCGACAAAGAGGGAGATGGCTGCGATCGCTGCTAACATCAGTGTCAATCCGCTGGTAATCGTATTGACGATTGTTAACAAGTCTTTTTGGCTTCTGACGGTAAAGTCATCCTCTCCGTTGATTTTGTGCCGTAACCGCAGCAAATTTTCCACCTGAAATTTAGCTGCCCCTGTGCTATCTTCATCTTTGGCGGAAAGAGAAATGGCGGTTATTTCCAAACCATAAGGTGATGTCCGTCCGACGATGCGGTTAGCTACGGTGGTAATTGGCACATAAACGGTTTCATCGGGATTATCTCCCAACGCTGAGCCTTTAGGTTTCATAATGCCAACAACCTGAAAGCTGAGATTTTTTATCCGCAGTTGTTCGCCAATGGGATTTTGGTTATCAAACAGTTTTTTTGCCAACTCAGGCCCCAGCATCACAACTTGGTTACTCCGCTTGATATCTTGCTCGGTGATAAATCGTCCGGTTTCGACATCAAAGCTTCTCACTGAGAGATAATCGGAAGTTGTGCCAAGAATGGTGGCGTTAGTATTTTTGTTGCGGTAGGTAACTAATTGTCTGGTATTAATTTGGGGAGCGACTTCTTTAACAGAAGGCACTTGGGTAGCGATCGCTCTCGCATCTTCCAGTACCAGGGTTTTCGGCACCTCTAAGGTAGTATTTCGAGTGGCCTGAGAACCGGGAACCACAAACAGCACATTTGGCCCAAGCGCCTCAAATTGTTCTGATGCCAGCCTTTGCGCTCCCTGCCCAATCCCCACCATCGCAATAACTGAGGCATTACCAATCATAATGCCCAACATGGTGAGACTACTACGCAGTTTGTTTGCCACTAGCGTTGTGGCTGCCATTTTGACGCTTTCGAGAATGTCCATAGTGAGCGTGCTAATTGCTAATTGCTAATTGTTCAAGAGCTATTAGTGTTTATTCCTCCTTGGGTTTTCTATCTTTAGGTAAGTCAATAAAGACGCGATCGCCTTGTTTTATCCCTTCCAAAATCTGCGTTTGGTTTTCAATAGTTGAGCCTATTGTTACTTCTTGAAACTTCGGTTCATTATTCTCACTGGGTATCAGTACGCCCGTCTTACCTTTTTCCGTCACAATCGCCACCGTAGGCACCACCAAAGCATTATTCACCGCTTCGCCCACAAAGGTCAGATCCACGTTCATTCCCGAACGCAGTTGCTCCTTACCTGTTTCTAACGCTACCCGCACCTGAAAAGAGGTGACATTTTGCTCAACCACCGCTTCTGGAGCAATCAGGCGCACCTTACCTTTAAATACTTGGTCAGGATAGGCATCCGCTACAATTTCTACAGCTTGTCCCTGTTTAATTTGTCCAACATCCACCTCTGGGACTTTAGCGAGAATTTCTGAATCTCTAGCAAGGGCAACAATTGAACTCGAAGTAGCAGAAGCAGTGCTGGAAGCAGAAGTTGTGGGGGTAACGAAAGCTCCTTCTTGGGCATATTTCTGCGTCACAATGCCAGCGAACGGAGCAACTATCACCGTATCAGATAGCTGGACTTGCACCGCCTGCATCGAAGCTCTAGCGGCATCAGCAGCGGCTTTAAGCTGGGCAATTTCCTCTGGTCGCGTTCCATTTTCTAACTGACGCAAGGCTGATTGTGCTTCTGCCACATCAGCTTGACGCTGGGAAACTTCTTCGGAACGGGTGCCGCTTTGCAGCTGTTTTAAGGCTTGCTGCGCCTCTGTTAGGGCAGCTTGTTGCTGCTCAATTCCTTGGCTGGTGCTGCTTGTGCGTTGCTCAAGCCGTCTTTGGGCTTCATTAACGTTGGCGGTAGCATTGCGGTATTCTGTCAAAGCTTCATCCAACTGGTCTGTAGCCACTGCTCCCTGATCGGCTAAGAATTGATAGCGTTTCACCCGTTTTTGCGCCAAATTTTCTCGCGCTTTGGCGGCTTCGACTTGAGCCTTGGCTTGATCAATTTCTGTAGAACGACCATTCTGGGCATCTGCTAGACGCGATCGCGCTTGCTGCAACCTGGCTTGCGCTTGGGCGATTTCCTCTGGACGAGAGCCATTTTCAGCTTGCTGCAAACGAGCTTTCGACTGAGACAGTCTTGCTTTTGCCTGAACAATTTCTTCAGGACGACTACCAGCTTGAGCCTCTGCTAGACGAGCTTCGGCTTGCTTAAGATTAGCGATCGCTTGTGATAGTTGCGCCTGAAGCTCTCTATTCTCCATCTGGGCAATCTTTTGCCCCGGCTGCACTTTGTCCCCTTGCTCGACGTACAACTTCGCCAGAGTCCCAGATGTTTTCGGGCTGAGGTTGACGCTTTGCAGCGGCACAACGGTTCCATTGGCGGCGATCCGTACTTTCAGGCTTTGCGATTTTACAGGTACGGTTAGTGTCTGGATATCTAGTTGGGGCGAACTCCGACCCATAACGAAATAAGTCGTACTAGCTACCAGGATGCCTGATGCTAGCAGCCCGATTATCCAGCGAGAAGGATTCTTGACTTTTCCAATTAGGGGAAGTTGCATTTGTGTGGTATTCACTTCAGGCAATACGGATTGTTTTGGGTTTTATATGGTAATTTTTATTACTAATCAGATGAATTATTTCTAAGTAATAAATTTTTTCATCTCGTAGAACACGCATCTTGCCTACCATCAGTTTTGAGGCGGTCGATACGTCCCACCTCGCCAAAAATAGCTAAATATTTTTATGTTTGGAAACACCTAACCGGGTGAATTACAGTAAAAGCTTCTACTAAGGGGAGTTGTTATCCTTTCTTTATGTTAGCGTTGACGGATTTTTCAGGGTTTTTGTGTCCTTACGGTTTACCGTAACAGGGACGAGCAAAAATTGATAGGTGGCTGTGGCTCTCGATTTTTGCCAGAATCATTTAGATTATGTGTAATGTGGCTAAAGATTTTTCGCAATTTTTGAGGCGGCACCGTGCCTAAGCGTATTCCTTTATTTTCTCTTCTCGTTGTCCTGGGTTTATGGAGTGTACAGCAACCCGCCTTCGGGCAGGCACTCATACCTTATACGCTGCAACTGGATGCAAAAGAACTAGAGCAGCAGGGGTTGAACCTGGCACAAGATGCGGCTCAGTTGGCGCGATTCCAGCAATACGATCTGGCGCTGCCAAGGGCGCAGCTGGCAACTCGGCTGGCTCCCCAAAGTTATCAAACCTGGTTTCTACTGGGCAGTTTGTACTTGCAAGCGAGGGAAGTAGATAAGGCAATTAATGCCTTGCAACAAGCTAGAACCCTGAAACCCGATGATGCCGGAATTCTATTTGCTATAGGAAGCGGGCATTTTCAGCAGGCAAAGTATCAGGAAGCTGTTACAGCTTTGCAATCGGGGTTGAAGATCAAACCCGATGTACCAGAGGCTTTGTTTGATTTGGGCAATGCCTACTACAGAATGCAACGCTACCAAGAAGCGATCACGCAATACCAAAAAGCAGTCGCTAAAGAAAAAAAATTCTGGCCCGCGATTAACAATATTGGGCTGGTAATGTACGAAATGGGCAATGTGGAGGGGGCGCTAAGTCAGTGGCGTTCGGCAGTTGCTATTGACAAAGATGCCGCAGAACCCCAGTTAGCTATCGCAGTAGCGCTGTATGCCAAAGGCGACAGGGAAAAAGCTGTGCTTTTGGGAGAGACTGCTATTCGCCTAGACAATCGCTACGCCGATGTAGATTTTCTCAAAGAGAATCTTTGGGGCGATCGCTTGATCTCAGAAACTCAAAAGTTCCTGCAAATCCCCCGGATACAAGAAACCATCGCCCAAAGCGAACCTCCATCGGAACAACCGCAAGCTGCACCAGAATAAGGGATTGGGGATTGGGGACTGGGGAGAATGGCACTGACTTAAGAGCTGTGAACTTTAGTTCACGGCTCAAAGCTAAAACCTGTTAAAACAGGTTGAAATTCATATATAGTGAGCATCTGAGTCCGTTAAAACGGACTTGAGCTTTGAGCCTCGAACTTTAGTTCAGGGCTTTAATTAGCGCCATTCGGTACAGGGGGATTGAGAGAAAAAGCGGTCTTTTGCTAGTCCCCAATCCCCAGTCCCCAGTCCCTAGCCCCTAGCTTTCCGGATCTTCTGGGAATCGAGTGATGTCATCTTCTCCCAGATATTCCCCATTTTGGACTTCAATCATCAGTAGAGGAATTACCCCAGGATTTTCTACCCTGTGAGGTGTAGACATAGGTACGTAAGTTGACTGTTTTTGAACTAAGGTAGTCTCCTTTCCATCACATATCACTTTGGCAGTGCCAGACACAACGATCCAGTGTTCGCTGCGGTGATAGTGCATTTGGGTACTAATATGATGACCTGGGTTGAGTTCAATACGATTAATTCGGTAGCGCGGCCCTTCTTCTAAAACTGTAACTTTCCCCCAAGGTCGTATCCGTGTCGTAGAAGTGTCTTCCGGCAAAGGCATAGTTGAAGCTTGCCCTTCATTTTGGTTGCTATTCATCACCTGTCTCCCAAGGTTGATATTTCAATTTTGCCGCATTTTTTAAACTACCTAAAGACTTATTATTAAGCGAGTGATTCGTCCCAAGATAGCTTCACCTTAATTCTGGCGGATTTAAGCAATCAATTAGTCAATTAGGATTGGTACATCAGGCTTCTGGCCCAAAACGTGACTTATATCACTGACGAGCAAGCATTGCATCACCTTTACTCGAAGCTTGCGATCGCTTTCTGGCCCAGAGTATTGTCACATTTAAGCGAAGTTTTTAATCACCTAAAAAAATATATAAAAGCTTCATATTAGAAGTATCGAGTTCTCTGACCAAATCATGCAAGTTCAAGTCTGTCCTCTAGAGTTTGCGATCGCTGAATTATTCGCCCAAGTCAGCCACTCTGGTAGCATTACCCTCGCTGACCGATATGGAATGATGGCTGCACTATTGCAGGATTCCCCCAACGAAGAAGATATAAGATCCATCGACCGACTGCTTTACGCTGTACGCAAGAACCGCGTCAAGCTTGTCAATGAAATCTCTGCTATGTCATAAACAGTGCTGCTGGTTAAGCGATAATCCTACTTGCTTATATTTCCTTATATTGCCTTGCAGCACAGTTATTTAAAAAGAACAAAATTTATATCCCTGGATAGTTTAGCAATAATCTTCTTAATATTATTTTTCCTTCCATCTGCCGCTACAATTTATTCCTTCTCAGGCTGTAATTCCCAACGAAGCAGCCGGGGAATTTGCGATAAATGTACGCCATAATTAAAAATCCAAAGGACAATTTCTACCACTAACAATCTCTGCACCCATATTGTCTCGCTCTCCAGGCTCAAAAGCATCAATCCACTATACAATTGCCAAACGCGATAAGGCAGATATAAACAAGGAATCATCACCCACACGCAGGATTGAAACCGTTTTGACGTCACACTTTCAGATAAGATTTGTAACGCCAGCATGACAAGGTAGGGAATGAGCGCTAACAACACACTCTCGTGATTCCACCACACACCCCAGAGAACTATCGCCAGTACCGGAAACAGCACCCCAACCACCAGCACAACAGATAACCACGCTTTAAACCAAGTCGGTAATGGTTGGGGAATACTGAACGGCTTTGCCTGTCTCCACACCCAGTCCACAAACACCAGAAAAGACGTGGAGATTATCACAAAAAGGATATTTTCTATAAAAATATTCACCATAGTAGATGCTGTCATATGTAAAATTGAGCTAAGAATATAATTTCAGCACTTACTATAGCGTATGAAATTGCGACGCTAGATGAGGTCAAAAAAGACACAGTACCAGAAGGAGATTCTAAAGATGTCTAAAGAAAGTGCCAGCCAATTATTGGAAGCTGCTACCCGCAATGCAGATTTACGCAAACAGTTCCAAGCCGTAGCCAATCCAGATGAGTTCGTAAAAGTTGCTAGTGAATTGGGTTATCCCTTAACCACGGAGGAACTCAAGGAAGTTGTTAAAGAACATAGTGAAGGTGTCATATTGAGAAGACAGACAGGCATTTGGCCTTGGCTGCGAAGCGTTCGCTGGATTTAGTCGCTGCATAAGGTGAGTAATAAAAACGCAAGAGGCAAAAGAAATTATTGTTTTCTTTTGCCTTTATGTTGCTAATCCTACAAAATTATGCTTTGAGGGTACAACGCCAGGGATTTGAAGCGGGGCGTTGTAATTCTATATCTAAGCCGGAGAAGGCGATCGCTTCTTTATTTTTTACCTAGTGTGTGTGCCAGAATACATCACGCGCCTGTAAATCCTATGTACTCCCTACGCAAATGTACTAGGACTACTTGTTTGGATAAAATTTTTCTACATTGATCTAGCCAGAGTTGAGACTCTGAGGTTAAGGTATAGGGAATTTTGCTATCTTGCGAACGAATTGCAAGCAGTTGAAGAGAAGCGTCATGCTAAACTTCAAATCAAACAAAAGGCGCAACAACTGCTTAAAGAAGGTTTTAAAGCGGATATTGCTAAATTAGATAGTTGGCTGCACTTACCAAAACTAATAACCCGCTATAAATCTCAGGGTTAGCGCGTCTCAAACCCTATTGACAAGCGGACTTACCTGAGCGGCAAAGTTGGGTTGAAAGTAGCACTATTCGGGCTAGGGTAAGATTTAATCCATCAAGAGGCAAGGTTCGAGTAATGCCATCAGGATTTGAGAACAAGAAAAGCAAAACCAAAGCATC
>NZ_JACJOK010000076.1:0-18436 GCF_014695505.1 Trichocoleus sp. FACHB-90 | reverse complement strand
CTATTTGCAGTTTTTGTTTTTGCTCTTTTCGGAGATAGTCTTTGGCAGGCATCGCTTCTTGCTCTTACGGATAAATAAATTAATTATACGTTATTTAACTGCACAACAGCTTAGCAAGCTTTTATTGACAGCTAATGATGGGGTAAATAAAACTGAGCTGTGGGTATTATCGTTAGCTGATAACGGGCAAGAAGCGATCGCGTTTATTATTCAAGCGCGATCGCTTCTTCCCTAAATTCTCAAACCCCCAAGTAACGCCGTAAGAAACTCTCCAACGATTCCATCTTCATCCCAAAAATTGTCTCTAAATTCTCAACCTCTTGGGGCGTGCAGAAAAATTCATTGTCTAGCAACGTGCGAAAGGTGCCAAGAGCTTTAGACGCTTTCGGATTAACCAGTCCCAAAGCACTCCGGAACCCATCCAACACAAACAGTGGTGGGTTAATGATAATCGGCTCTGTGTTGAAGATGCGACCAAAAATCCGAGGGATATCCTGACGCTGAAGGACATCTGGCCCGCCTACGGGTAAAATTTGATTTCTGGCACCTTCAACGCTTACAGAGCCTACAGCAATCTGTGCCAAGTCGTCGGTACTCACGATAGAAGTCCGACTTTGGCGATCGCCAATAAGTAAATAAATCCCAGTTTCCCGGAATTGTTCTGCTAAAGGTAGAAGATTTGAGGCAAAACCAGATGGGCGCAGGATGGTGTAGTTTAAACCACTGGCTATTAGATACTTTTCGACTTCCCGTTTTGCCTTAAACGACGGTGCATCTTCATATCCCCTATCTACTCCCAGCACGGAGATAAAGACAAAGTGCTGGACACCCGCTTCTTTTGCTCGATCGATCAGTTCAATATTAGCTCGGTAGCCTAATCTTTGAGCATTGCCCTCGCCTCCGTGAGCGCTGATAATATACTGAACGCCCCGACAAGCTTTTTCGATATCCTTATCTTGCTGCAAGTCGCCGATAAATATTTCTGCTCCTCGGTGTTCGAGTTCGCTGTAGCGAGACGTGAGGCGGACAAAAGCCCGCACTGGCATTTGCCGTTCTCGAAGCGATCGCACGATCCGCCGTCCGAGTCCTCCTGTGGCTCCAGTTACTAAAAACATGATGTTAATTTCCTTTTTTTATGTTGTATTTTCCTCGTTCCCCGCCAGTGGCGGGGAACGAGAAATCTAAAATTCCACAATCACTGGGGTATGATCGCTGGGTTGAGGTAACTGACGTGGGGTGACATCAATGGTGCAGCTTTTTGAGCGTTCGTAAAGGTCTGGTGTCAGGTAGTGATGGTCAATTCGCCAACCCCAGTTCCGTCGGAAGGCCCCCGCACGATAGTCCCACCAGCTGTAATGTCCTGTCTCTATTGTGAATTTCCGAAAGGCATCTGCCAAACCTAATTCTAAAATAGAGCTTAAGGCTTGACGCTCTGCCTCGGATGCCATGATCCGACCTTTATAACTCGCTGGATCGTGTATATCTCGGTCTTCTGGGGCAATATTGAAATCACCGCACATACATAGGGATGTTAAATCTTGGAATCCCCCCAATTTATCGGGGGTATCGGATTTTGGATGAGGGGATTCTCCAATTTGGGCAGGCGAGACACCTGCGCTACAAATAAGGTGCAGGTACTCGCGCAGGGTTTTTAGCCAAAGAAGTTTGTATTCGTATTTTTCGCTACCTACGGCGGAACCATTGGGGACGTAAAGATTGAGGATGCGGACACCATCGACAACGCCAGTAATTACCCGCTTTTGTTCGTCTAATTCGCTGTAGGGACACGGCAGTGCCGTATCCCTACACAAAACAGGTGCAAAGCCTGTGCTGACATCCTCAAGGGGTTTTCGGCTGAGAATGGCAACACCGTTGTAGGATTTTTGTCCAGAAACGTAGACGTGGTAGCCTAGCGACTCTAAAGGCGATCGCGGAAAGTCTTTATCTACTACTTTTGTTTCTTGCAAGCACAGGACATCGACAGGATTATCCTGCAACCACTGCACCACATGATCCAGGCGAGTGCGTACTGAGTTGACATTCCAAGTTGCAACTTTCATCGGTTATTTGCTAATAGCTAATTGCTAATTGTAAATTGGCTTTCTCCCATTAGCTATTAGCAAATAACTATTCCCAAATTTTGCAACTCAAATCGCCAGCTTTTTGCGTCAGCCGGAAGTTTTCCCGGTAGTCTACGGGACAATCAATAACTGAAGGAACTTCCTGCTCTAAGGCAGTTTTTAAGGTAGGAATTAGGTCGGATGCAGATTCTACTCGGTAGCCTTTTAATCCCATACTTTCGGCAAATTTGACAAAATCCGGATTGCTAAAGTGAACAAAAGAAGACTCGCCAAAATGATTGTGTTGTTTCCACTCAATCAAGCCGTAACCACCATCATTAAATATTAAGGTGACAAAGGCAGTTCCGACGCGCAGGGCGGTTTCTAATTCCTGGCAATTCATCATAAAACCGCCGTCGCCAGTGACGGCTACAATTTTCCGATCTGGATAAACTAATTTAGCGGCTAAGGCACCTGGAATCGCGATACCCATCGCAGCAAAGCCATTAGAAATGATACAGGTATTCGGGCGATCGCAATGGTAGTGACGCGCCATCCACATTTTGTGCGCCCCTACATCGGAAATTACAATATCCTCTGGCCCCATCACTTGCCGCAAGTCATAAATTATTTTTTGCGGCTTGATTGGATACCCATCATCCGTTGCATACTGTTCGTAATCTGCCCGAATATCTGCCCGTAATTGTAGGGAATAAGGGGTGGGTTTGCCTCGTCGATCGGCACGTTCCATAATTTCCCGAAGCGAGTCGGAAATATCCCCCACAACTTCCACCAAGGGGATATAACTGCTATCAATTTCTGCTGGTGTAACTCCTATATGGACGATCGGAATTTCACCTAGAGGATTCCACTTTTTCGGGGAATATTCTATCAAATCGTAGCCGACCGCAATCACTAAATCTGTCTTATCAAAAGCACAACTGATGTGATCTCGCTGTTGCAATCCCACACTCCACAAGGCTAAAGGATGGGTGTAGGGAATTACACCTTTGCCCATGAAGGTATTCGCCACGGGAATATTTAGGCGAGTCGCAAATTCCGTTAAGGCTTCACTAGCATCAGCACGAATCGCGCCATTTCCAACCATAATTAAGGGATTTTGAGCCTGAGAAATTACCTCAGATGCCTTTTCAAGACTGTGGAAAGAGGCAAAAGTTTTCTCCAAACCATCCTTGTGAAGGGGACTGCCGACAGCGGTCATTTCAGCAATATTTTCCGGCAAATCAATGTGAACTGCCCCTGGCTTTTCGCTTTGAGCAATTTTAAACGCCTTACGCACAAGTTCCGGCGTAATGCTAGGACGAACAATCTGCTTATTCCATTTAGTAACTGGCTCAAACATTGCCACCAAATCCAGATATTGATGGGATTCGATGTGCATTCTGTCTGTGCCAACTTGTCCGGTAATTGCCACTAGAGGCGCACCATCCAGATTAGCATCTGCAACACCAGTCATCAGGTTGGTAGCTCCTGGCCCTAATGTTGAAAGACACACTCCAGCTTTTCCTGTGAGTCGTCCATAGAGATCCGCCATGAAAGCAGCACCCTGCTCGTGACGTGTAGTAATAAACTTAATGGAAGACGTTTTTAAAGCTTCCAAAACGTCCAAATTCTCCTCACCAGGAAGTCCGAAAATATATTCGACTCCCTCATTTTCTAAACAACGTACTAACAGTTCAGCTGTATTCATTTTTTCTGTACCTCTCTCTGGCGCTTCAGCGCCTATGTGGTTCGTTTTCACTTCATCTCACCCACACGGTTTTGATATTGACAAATTCATGAATTCCTTGGATACCTAATTCCCTCCCATATCCGGAACGCTTAATTCCACCAAAGGGCAGACGTGGATCGGATTTCACCATGCCGTTAATAAATACAGCACCAGCTTCTATTTCATTAATCAAGCGATCGCGTTCTGCCTCCACATTAGTCCAAGCACTCGCACCCAGTCCAAAAGGTGTGGCATTTGCTAACTTTATTGCAGCATCAATATCCTTCACCCGGAATAGTAACGCCACAGGCCCAAAAAATTCTTCAGCTTCGGCGGGGCTACCTGCTGGAATATCGGTCAAAATCGTGGGAAGATAAAAATTACCTTTACGGTCAGATAGTCGCTTTCCACCAGTGAGAAGTTTTGCGCCCACATTGACGCTTTCTTGAACTTGCCAATCCAAGTCTTTGAGAATTGATGGAGTTGCTAGCGGCCCTAAGTCGGTGTCTTTATCCATCGGATCGCCGATTTTCATCGCTTCAAACTTCTCGACTAGACGCTTTTCAAAAGAGTCCGCGATCGCATCCACGACTATAAAACGTTTCGCCGCAATACAAGATTGACCGTTATTCAGCAGCCTAGCAGTTACAGCAGTAGACACCGCTGCATCTAAATCTGCACTTTCTAAAACAATAAATGGGTCGCTTCCTCCGAGTTCCAAAACAACCTTCTTAATTTGTTTCCCCGCAGCAGCAGCCAGACTCATCCCCGCTGGTTCACTTCCCGTCAAAGTCGCCGCTTTCACCCGATCGTCTGCTATAATATTAGCGACTTTATCCGCTCCTACCAGTAAAGTCTGAAACGCTCCATCCGGAAATCCGGCTTTCTGGAAAATCTCTTCAATTGCCAAAGCACACTGCGGCACGTTGGAAGAGTGTTTAAGTAAGCCGACATTACCCGCCATCAGCGCTGGTGCAGCAAAGCGGAACACTTGCCAGAAGGGAAAATTCCAAGGCATCACGGCGAGGATAACACCGAGGGGCTGGTAGCGGACGAAGCTTTGACTTGCGTCAGTTTGGGCGGGGACATCCGCCAGAAACTCAGCGGCGCGTTCGGCATAGTAGCGACAGACGAGGGCGCATTTTTCCACTTCTGCGATCGCTGACTTCAGAGTTTTGCCCATTTCCAGGGTCATCATCTCGCCAAAGCGGACGCGATCGCCCTCCAAAATGTCAGCAGCTTTCATCAGCCATTGCGATCGCTCTGCCATTGGTGTATTACGATATTGCACAAAGCAAGAATCTGCTAATGCCAGCTTAGTTTCAATCCCCGCATCCGTCAGCGCCTCAAAGGTTTTTAGCGTTTCCCCAGTTGCTGGGTTAATCGTGGCAATACCCATTCGATCCTCCCTCCTATTTCAAATTCCATCGGGAGAGCCGTTTATAATAAATCCAGTAAATAAGGAAAAAGGAAAAATGCTCTCACGCAAAAAAAAGAATTCTTGAGTTTTTCCTTTCTACTCCCTTGCTCCCCAATCTCTACAAGTCTGCGTTATAGCTTCTCCCGAAGATTTCTATTCTAAGTTCTTGTTGTAGAGAGGGTTTGAGAGTATTAAGCACGTATACAATAGTTGTACTTCCTTAACAAAGTTTTTATATTTTGTAATTTTTCCGATAAAATAGCACTAAGGTTATAATTCATCTACTAGCGTGGAGTGTCCATCAATTCAGCCTAGCAACGACACTCGCCCTACTAGGTTATTAGGCACGAGCCAATCCCGAATAAGCGCCGGAATGCCGCTAAAGGAATGCCTCGTCCACACTCTTGGTGAAAATTACTGGCAGTAGAGGATTTACCAGGAATAATAGAGGATGGATGATTTGGAACTTTTCCACCGTAGCGGTCATGAATTTATGAGCAGCAACGAACAGTTATCTGCTATCAAAGCACCCGTAATTTTGGCGGTTGATGATGATGAAGATAACTTGCTGCTATTAACTTACGTCTTAGAGCCTCTAAATTGCACGGTCATCACAGCGGTTGATGCTCATACTGCTTTTGAAAAGGTAGAAATCGAACATCCGGATTTGATTTTACTGGATGTGATGTTGCCTGACTTAGATGGCCTCCAAATTGTCCATCAACTCAGGCAAGATTCCAAGACTAGGGCGATTCCTGTCGTCGCTGTGACGGCTTTGGCAAGAGAAGAAGATAGAAACCGCATCCTCACAGCCGGGTGTAATGACTATATCAGCAAGCCTTACTTAATTGAGGATTTAGAAGCAATCATTCACCGGAACCTTACTCGGAATCTGTCTGTTGTTGCTCCTGCGGAAGTGCCGATGGATTGCGCGTCATAGGTACAGCAGCTAAAACGACAATGCTACTGGTACGACTTGTTTCTAGGCTAGAGTGGATCATTAGATCGAGTACAGGTATTTCCACCACTTCCTCAATCAGATGCTGGAGTTTTTGGTGAATTGCTTTATCTAAATTAAACCGCATTCGCTCAACCAAGTTTTCTTTGCCACTATCGGCCAGAAATTGTTCTGGTTGAGTAACGGAATTGTCTATGACTATGGCAATTTTGTCACCGAGAATTTGGCAAGTAACTTTACTTGGCTGATGTCCTAGATGAGTGTGCCAGAAATCCTCAACCCGCTGTGAGAGCGTTTGTTCTAATTGAGCGCAAGTTGGTTTTAATTTCTCCTGCATAGCGATCGCTTTGAGGAAGAATAAATTTTTATACATTCTTAATTTGACTGTAACAGCGATAAAGATTCAAAAAATTACTCAAAAGATAGATATAAAAATACTAAAACTTGCATATTTAGCACCTAGACAAAGTAAAGGACTCAAGAGGAGGGGATTCATAAGCCCGATACCCGTTGCTCCGAACTGGGGAAGAAAAGAATTCTTTTTTTGCGTGAGTTTCCTTTATATGATTGCCTTTTTCCCAATCCCTTCGATGGATGACTTTTAAAACTCAGTGTCTCGGTGTCATACATCACATCCTTTTGAGTAATATTGAGTGAATTTAGCAATAGTTGCTATTTATCTCCAAAATATGCAATTTTTTGTCTATTTTTCTGTAAAATCAGGGTGCAAGCCAAACTGCCACTAGCTTGTTATGTTCTCCTTAATTGCATGGGCCATCAACCTAGTGGGGCAAATACGAGCCAGTCCAGTAAAAGTGCCTAAAAAAGCCACTTTGAGAATGCCTCGTTATAGGATTAATCTGAATACGGTTCACTTAAGGTTTCATCCAACACTGGTCGATTCCCCTAATCTTCCTTGAAAATCTCCCGAAAGAAAGAGTGTAGCGATCGCCTTCCCCCAGATACTTCAAGCAAGACAGAGGCAAATTGCTCTTAGCACCTTGTTCCAATCCGTCTTTGAAAGCAGCGGCGGGAAGAATGGCGAGAATTTTTATTCCTGGGGGCTGGGGATTTTCAAGTATGACTAAGTGAACTGTATTGAGAGCAACTTCTGCGATCGCCCGCTTTTGGAGAGGATAGCCTCGCGCAGTGATGACTTCCCCGGAACAAAGCATAAATTCGGATGCTAATAGCAACACTCAACAAGAAATTGTCACACAGCCTATGATTTTGGTTGTAGAAGACAATGAAGACAACTTATTGCTGCTTTCCGAAGTGCTACTGGCTATTGATTGCTCGTTCATCACCACCACCAACGGTAACGCAGCTATACTCTTAGCACAAACTTACCAGCCAAAACTAATTTTGTTGGATATTTTATTGCCCGATATGAGCGGTGAAGAAGTTGTCTACAATCTTAAGCAGAATCCCCAAACTATGACAATCCCAATTGTTGCTGTCACCGCTTTGGCAAGACCAGAAGATAGAAAGAACCTTTTATTCGCAGGCTGTAGTGACTATATTAGCAAGCCTTATCTAATTGACGATCTGGAAACTATTATTTTCCGCTATCTGGGGCAATTTTAAATATTAAATTTGTTCGTCAATTTAATATCTCATTCCCAGTTCTCGCACGCATCTTGCCTGCGCTATAATTATTATTCTCTGGTTTCTTGATCATGAATTGCGAACTTGAGGAGCGCTAGACAATACCACAATAGTACCAGTACGACCTGTTTCTATTTTGGCATCGCTGAGTAAGTCGATCACAGATACACCCAGCACTTCCTCAATTAAAGATTTAAGTTGTGGCTGTAGAGCCTTTTCTAAATCTGACCGTACTTGCTCCGCTAACTCCTCTTGACCATTCTGAGCTAAAAGTTGCTCCGGCTGAGTGATGGAATTTTCTAGAATGATGGCAAGTTTTTCATCAAAAATCTGGCAACTAACTTGACTCGGCTGATGCCCAAGCTGAGTGCGGTATAAAGATTGAATCCTCTGCGAAAGGGTTCTTTCTAGTTGCCCGCGTGTAGGAGAGGATGAGTCCATATAGCACAATTTAAAAGCAAAATATCATCAAAAAATATATCATCAGATAGATGATAAATACTAACTTTAACAGTAAAAAAAGTCTAAAAAATACTCCAAAGGAGAGATTTTCAGACAAAAAGCTGTTGTTAAAATTGCTAGTCTGCGGTCTGGGGATAGAGCAAAATCTTGTAGGTTTCGGGGGTGGGAGCGATCGCTTGTTCTACAGCTGCTGATAAATCTTCCAGAGGATAGCGATCGCTAATTAGTGCATCCACATCAATCCGCCCATTGAAGACAATATCTGCCGCCAAAGCTTGCACCCGATAAGACGAACTATAACTGCCCATTAAATCAATTTCCCGACGATACAAAATATTGGGATTAATGGGAATTTCCACCTCATCGGGGAACTCGGCAAAAAATAGAATTTTGCCACCTTTTCTGGTACAATCTAAAGCTTGGAAAAAAGCTTTGTCACTGGGAACTGCTAAGAGAGTTGTATCAACTCCCAAACCGCCAGTGAGGGCTTGAATTTTGCTAACAAAATCTGGATCGCGGGGATCAAAGGCAGCTTCAGCGCCAACACTCAAAGCTTTCTCGATGCGGGAAGGTAGGAGATCGGTAGCGATCGCTCTAGCTCCAAAATACTTTACCAGCATAATAAACATCAGCCCAATTGGCCCTGCGCCCGTCACCAGAACCGTTTGACCAGGAGCCACAGCCGCTTTCTTCACCGCCTTCAGACAGCAGTTGGTAGGCTCGACAAAACTCGCCTGCTCAAAACTAACCCGATCTGGAATCGGAATCAATCCGCCATTGCGGACAATGTGACCCGGAACCTTGACAAAATCTGCAAAACCGCCACCGCTGGGAGTAAAACCAGCCGTAGTAGTGATATTTTTGTAAACATCACACATTGAGAAGTTGTCATTCAGGCAGTAGTCGCAGTGCATACAGGGAATGTGGTGCATCACCACAACCCTTTGCCCCACTTGCCACCCAGTCACCTCACTCCCCACTTTGGCAATCGTTCCAGCCGTTTCGTGACCAAAGATGCGCGGCGGTTGGTACAGGGGATAGCGAATTTTTTTGATATCCGACTGACAAAGCCCAACTACCCGAACTTGTACCAGAACTTCATCCGCTGCAATATCTGGGACTGGTACTTCTTCGTAACTCAGTTGATTAACGCCTCTGAATACCTGTGCTTTCATGCTGATTTCTCACTGCTAACGTTACTAGATGTAACATTAGCAGTAAGCGTTTAGCTATCAAGTTTCACAATTAGTGCGATCGCTTATCTTACGGGCAAATTTCGGTACTCGATTATTTCGTTCTAATCTATCAAGCAGTTCGGTGACAGTGGACGGGGGGCGCGTAAGATCCGCCGCCTGCTGCCGAATTACTTCCAGCATCTCTTCTGGAAATAGGTCATCAAGGTATACTAGAAAATCATCTTGATGCCACGCCTCAATGCCCCAAGGAGCTAAATCCGCTGCCTGGAAGTCCTTGAGATTGTCAGTGACAATTACATCAGCCTTGGCAACTATAGCCGCAGCAACAACGTGGCGATCGCCTGGATCGTTCGTCATTACTGCAACTAGCTCTTGGGGTACTTCGACTATTGCTTCAGGGAAGTATCTCTTAATGATTGCCTGAAAGCTTGCTGCCTTTGGATCTGTCATCCTTCCTTGTTTCACCAGATTACCAGTAGCATCGTCCAGAATTTTTTGTGAAAAATAAACTTCGTATAAACCAGCCTCCGCAGCACGCAGCAGCGTGTCGCATAAAGGCATGGGTAAAATAACGCAAGAGTCTAATAGAACGCGCAAAGTTGCCATGCTACTAATCTCAGTCTGAAATTTCAGCTTCATAGAAGCCTTCATCTTGGAGAAACTGAGTTAGTTCTTTGAGTCCTTCTCGACGCTTAGTGTCCCGCTGTTCTTTGTATTTCATCAAATCTTCCGAACGAATACGTCGATGCGTTCCCACTGTAATGTAAGGAAGTTCTCCCTTTTCTAATAACTTTATTAAATAGGGGCGCGAGACGTTGAGAAGATCGGCTGCTTCTTGTGTTGTTAATTCGCGCTTGTGGGGGACTATGGATATAGCCTGACCCAATGACATTGCATGGACGACTTCACGCAGAACTTGATGAACTGATTCCGGAATGTAAATTTCTTCTCCATTGGCTGCTACCAGTTTCAATTGGGAGTTTTCCAGGTTTAGTATCCGCTGTAATTGCTTAATATCTTGCGCTTCTTGTTGTGGATTTGTAACTGAATTTATAGGCACAATGTGTCTTAACATGGTGCTTCTCCCAGATAATGATATAGCTTGTCCTTTCGCAATAATATAATACACACTACATAAACGAAATATCCGAAATGTAGAATAAACAAATTATCTTTTGGCGTGTAGAAAAATTCAGAAATGGTACAAACATTTACAGCTGATGTTTTGGTGGTGGGAGGCGGTACCGGAGGAACAGCAGCAGCCGTACAAGCTGCCCGTTGTGGTGCCAAAACTGTCTTAGTAAGCGAATTTACCTGGCTGGGCGGAATGCTAACCTCAGCAGGCGTTTCTGCCCCCGATGGCAACGAATTAGCAGCGTTTCAGACGGGACTTTGGGGCGAGTTTTTGCGGGAATTGCAGCAACGACAACCTGGAGGTTTGCACAATAGCTGGGTGAGTATGTTTAGCTTCGATCCGCGTGTAGGCGCCAAGATTTTTGCTTCTTGGGTGCAGGAATTGCCAAATCTGCACTGGATTTCGGGAAGGGTGCCTATGGAAGTTTTGCGAAGTAGCGATCGCATTCTCGGTGTCCGATTTGCCGATTTTACCGTCCATGCCCAAATAACTCTAGATGCAACCGAACTAGGAGATTTACTCCCTCTAGCAGAAATTCCGTATCGTTGGGGATGGGAAATGCAATCAGAGTTTGGCGAACCCAGTGCGCCAAACTCACCCAATCACCTTACCGAAAAATACCCAGTCCAAGCTCCCACTTGGGTAGCAATTATGCAAGATTTTGGCGAGGGTGCATCTCCAAAAATCGAAAATCCAACTCCCCCTACCTCCCTTAAAAAGGAGGGATTTGAAAATCCATTCCTGGGCGCTTGGGATAACTACGGTTGGGAGAATTTTCTCAATTATGGACGTTTGCCAGGTGGTCTTTTGATGATCAACTGGCCCGTATGCGGCAATGATTATGGTGAAGGCGTGGGGCGTTTGGTGGAATCAGAAGCGGCGCGGCGCGAATTTCTCCAAGAAAGTCTGTGGCATACTCAAAGCTTTGTCCAGTTTATTCAAACCCAGTTGGGGCGGCGTTTCGGCTTAGCAGAGAATATATTCCCTGAATCCTCAACAGACCAATCGCCAATCCAAAATCGAACTGGTGCTTATGCTTTGCATCCTTACTACCGAGAAAGTCGCCGCCTAGTGGGACTCGCTACGGTGCGGGAGCAGGATATTTTACCTGTGGTTGGGCAAGTTGCACCTTTGAGAATGAATGCTGCTGGACAAGTTCAGGCGATCGCCCTCGGTAACTACCCGAACGATCACCATTATCCCAACACTAATTTCTTAGTCAAACCAAAATCCCTCCGTTGGGGCGGGCGCTGGACTGGGACACCGTTCACAATTCCCTTCAGTTGCCTAATTCCCGCCTCAGTCGATGGTTTTCTCGTCTGCGAAAAAAATATTTCCGTGTCCCATATTGCCAATGGTGCCACGCGGTTACAACCAATCGTGATGAACATCGGTCAAGCAGCTGGTATGGCGGCGGCGCTTTGCATACAGCGGGGTTGTCAACCAAGAGATTTGCCAGTCAGAGTGCTGCAAGAAGCATTGTTGCAAGACAAACAAGCTGCATCGGCGATTATCCCTCTATTCAATATGCCACCCGACCGCCCCGACTGGCTGGACTGGCAACGTTACTACCTAGACAACCCAGAAGCCTACCCTAAGAATGGTAATTGCCCATTTACTAAGGATGGGGGATTGGGGATTGGGGATTGGGAATTGGGAATTGGAGAAGAGGAAAAAGTCTTACCTAGTCCCTCCCCAGTCCCCAGTCCCCAGCCCCCAGTCCCCAGCCCCCAGTCCCTCTTCACTGGCATCTTCCAGCGCCGCGCCGAACAGGATTACACCCTAACTGTCGGGGACGAGCAAACTTGGAATGCGATCGCTCTTAGCCCAGAGGTAGACCAAGCACTACAAACCTACAAAGACCAACAGACACTCTGCTTTTGGGGACATCTGAACCTATCGGGTAACTGGTTAGTTGTGGAAAAGATTTTACACAATCAGCTTCCACAGCAAGTCAAAAGTTAAAAGTCACGCATAGTTAAACACCGTCTTGGCAAGACATCAGCCGAGTGACTTTATGCAAGTTCAATCTGGAACACCTTAGCATCAATTAAGCTTCTTTACAGAAGTTCATCCGGGTGCATAAATAGGAACTCCGTATCAGGGACTATAACCCTGACACGGACATCTGCTATGCGCCCTTACACGTCTATCATGTTGTTGAGCTTGTTATCAATCTCTGTGGCAATTAATTCTGTGGGGATGTGGTCTAGCTTAACAAAAATACTCGGATCTTCGTTTGGAGATCAACAAATATCAGTTCAAATCGCTCAAGCCAAGCAAGATTGCCAATCTCCCCCCAGGGGAACCTCTCGCCGAGATACGGGTAAATGCTTTGATTGATTTTATCAGTATCGGTTCAAACTTAACAACAGGGAGTCAAGGAGCGCGATCGCCCATACCGACAAATTAATTATATTGCGATCGCCCACCTTGAAACCGGAAACAATCTCAAGACTGACGCATTTCCACAGTAGACTAATGTTGACTCTGGATGAGCATTAGGCATCTGTTTAAATGTCGGCGTCTGCCAATGACTGCGTAAGTCCTCAATTGCTCGCTCCCAGTGGGCCTCCTGGGTAAAAAACTATCGACAGACAGCAAACAACTTCAAAAAGCCTGTATGCTAGTGTACCAAGAAACACTGTTTGACACGCGACATTTGAGGTGTAGCCATTTATTCTTGCAACCATTGCTGTCTATGAGGTCTTTCTTTTCTATAATTAGAGATTATTATCTTGATACTATCGGGGTGCCTTGAGTTCAGCGGACGAGCGCGAGCCACTGGAACTCACTGCGAAGGTGAAAGATAAGCTTTTCACCAAGAAATACAAGTTTTATACTTTTGCGATGTAACCACCCCTCATATGATCAACGACCTCGATCTGATCAAACGCCTCAGCCCCGGCGCTATGGATCAGATCATGTTTTATTTAGCCTTCAGTGCCATGAGAACTGGCGGACACAGGCACGGGGCTTTTTTGGATGCTGCTGCCACGGCGGCAAAATGTGCCATATACATGACTTATTTGGAGCAGGGGCAAAATATCCGCATGACGGGACATTTGCACCACATTGAGCCAAAGCGGGTCAAGGTCATTGTTGAGGAAGTCAGGCTTGCCTTAACGGAAGGGAAACTGTTGAAAATGCTGGGTTCTCAAGAGCCTCGCTATTTGATACAGTTTCCCTATGTGTGGATGGAACAGTATCCGTGGCAACCAGGGCGATCGCGCATTTATAGCACCAGCCTGAACGCTGACGAAAAGCGCTACCTTGAGGAAAAACTGCCCGCTAATCTACCAGATGCTCAGCTAATCAACGCCTTTCAGTTCCTCGAACTGATTGAATTTCTGCACAAGCGATCGCAAGAAGATTTGCCAGAAGACCGACGCTTGGAATTGAGCGAAGCTTTCGCAGAACACATCAAGCGCCGCTTAATCTATTCCGGTACAGTGACCCGAATTGATTGTCCTTGGGGATTGCCCTTCTACGCCCTTACCCGCGCCTCCTATTCACCCGCCGAAGACGAAGAACGCACCTACATCATGGTTGAAGATACCGCCCGGTACTTCCGACTGATGAAAGATTGGGCAGAACGCCAGCCAAGTGTAATGCGGATACTTGAGGAACTGGATATTCCGCCAGATCAGATTCAGGAAGCCATGCAAGAACTCGACGTAATTGTTCGAGATTGGGCAGATAAATATCACCGCCCCGACGGTCAGCCAATTATTCTACAAATGGTTTTCGGGCCAAAAGAAGATTCCTGAATCCGGAATATCTCGTTTTCTCGTTCCTAATCCACAGCCTGAGAATGGCACCTGTGAGGGGGGAGCCTCAGCATCATTTCTTCAGCAGGGGGAGGCTCAAGCCATCCCCCTTTTAACGTTTCTAGGCGTAGTACAGGAATCTTGGCTGCCTTTCTAGAAGAATAAGCGAGGTAAAAAAAACTACACAGATGAAATTTTTGAGGTTAATCTGGGAAGAATTAACTTAACCTTCGTTAAAGACAGGAGCAAAAATGTCAACCGTATTTTCCACAAATCCATCGTCATCGAATGACAACGCCTCTGTCGGGGTACGGTATTTAGCCAACCGAGAACATTTAACGCTGCTCAAGCAGGGCGTAGGCATTTGGAATGAACTAAGAAAACATAGCCCAGAAAAACTCTCAGACCTCAATAAAGTAGACTTGCGGGGGGTAGACTTAAACCGAGCGGATCTTAGTGGTGCCGACCTCAGCCGAGCTGACCTGAGCCGTGCCGACCTCAGCCGAGTGGACTTTAAAAGAGCGGATCTATCTTGGGCAAACCTCAGCCAAGCTAACCTCCGCAGAGCCGACCTCAGCCGCGTCGATCTCCGTGGGGCGGATCTTCGGGGAGCTGACCTTTCCTGGGCGGATCTCTCTTGGGCAAACCTCGAAGATGCCAACTTGGAAGGAGCAAACCTGCACAAAGCCGACCTGATTTGGGCTAACCTGCGCGCTGCAAACCTCCATCGGGCGATTATCTACGGCGTAAGCTTTCACAGGGTAAACCTTTTCAAGACCATCCTGCCAGATGGCATTCATGATTAGGTGATGCAAATCTGGTGTGCTGCTACATTTAATTCTTGGCTGGACTTCTTAAAATTTTCTATAAATTTCCTGTAGTAGGGGCGATTTATAAATTGCCCCTACAGTTTTTATACAGATTATGAAATCAGTATTACTGCTTTGATGCACTGCACATTTTTATAAATCCCTACATAATGCAAAAACAAAATGGGGATCATTCACCTGTTGCATAAGTAACCACTATTTGGTAACTAAAGATACTGAACAATGCTGAAAGCTTATTAGGATAACTGAAAGATAGGCATTGTAGAAATTAATGACAGCCAAAAAGAATTTAATCGTTATTGGCAATGGCATGGTAGGACACAAGTTCTTAGAGCTGATGATTGCCAAAGGAGCAACGCAGCACTGGAATTTGATTACCTTCTGCGAAGAACCTCGCGTTGCTTACGATCGCGTTAACCTCAGTGGATTCTTCTCAGGAAAAACTGCGGCAGATTTATCTCTAGTTGAACCTGGGTTATATCAAGAAAACGGTGTTCAAATTCATATCGGTGATAAAGCAGTTGCCATCAATCGAGAAGAAAAAACAGTCACGTCTGCCAACGGTTTAACTGTTGCTTACGACAAACTTGTGCTAGCAACAGGTTCCTATTCTTTTGTACCGCCCATTAAAGGAAATGATGCCAAAGGCACCTTTGTTTATCGGACAATTGAAGACCTTGAGGCAATGTCATCCCATGCTAAAAATAGTAAAGTAGGGGTTGTTGTTGGCGGCGGTTTATTAGGTTTGGAATGCGCCAACGCTCTGAAAAGTATGGGTTTGACAACCCATGTTGTTGAGTTCGCTCCCCGACTGATGCCAGTGCAAGTTGATGATGCTGGCGGCAATATTCTTCGCAACAAAATAGAAGAACTTGGTGTGACGATTCATACCAGTAAATCAACTACGGAAATTGTTAGTGAAAATGGCAAAGTCGCTAAAATGACTTTTGCTGATGGTTCCGAGTTGGAAACAGACATGATTGTGTTTTCGGCTGGAATTCGCCCCCGCGATGAAATTGCTAGAAGTTGTGGAATAGAAGTAGGCGATCGCGGCGGTATTGTTATCAACGAACAATGTCAAACATCTGATCCAAATATTTATGCTATCGGAGAATGCGCCCTCTATCAAAATCGCATCTACGGCTTAGTCGCTCCCGGTTATACAATGGCAGGAGTAGCGGCGGATATCTTGTCCAATACAGCAACGAGCAGCTTTGCTGGCGCGGATATGTCCACCAAACTCAAACTTCTGGGAGTGGATGTTGCCAGTTTCGGGGATGCCTTTGCAAAATCTCCCGGCGCTAAAGAAATCGCCATCAGCGATACAGTTCAAGGTGTTTACAAAAAGCTGGTTTTAAATCAGGATGGTAGCCGTCTTTTAGGCGGAATTCTAGTAGGAGATGCTTCCGCTTACGGTACATTGCTGCAATTTGTGCAGAATGCGATCGCGCTCCCGCCTTATCCAGAAGATTTACTCATGCCACCCCGCGAAGGTCAGACTGCTACAGTAGGCATGGGTGTAGAAAGTTTACCAGATACAGCTCAAATTTGCTCCTGCAATAATGTCAGCAAAGAGCAAATTTGTACCGCGATTCAAAAAAACAATTTCACCGATATTGCCAGCGTAAAAAAATGCACTAAAGCAGGCACAGGTTGCGGCGGCTGCGTGCCACTGGTGACGGATATCCTCAAAGCTGAAATGAAGAAAGCGGGGATAGAGGTAAAAAATAATCTCTGCGAACACTTCGCCTATTCTCGCCAAGAGATCTATCATTTAGTGCGTTCTCAAAAAATCCTGACTTTTGAAGATTTAATTCAAAAACATGGGCAAGGTAAGGGTTGCGAAATTTGTAAGCCTGCGGTAGCTTCTATTCTCGCTTCCACTTGGAACGAGTATATTTTGGAGATGTCTCACGTAGGTTTGCAGGATACCAATGATTATTACCTGGCAAACATTCAGAAGGATGGAACTTATTCGGTAATCCCACGAGTTCCCGGTGGTGAACTAACGCCAGATAAGCTGATTGTATTAGGAGAAGTTGCCAAAGATTTTGGTCTTTACACCAAAATTACTGGCGGACAGCGCATTGATTTATTAGGTGCGCGAGTAGATCAATTGCCCCACATTTGGAAGCGATTGATAGATGCCGGATTTGAATCGGGACACGCTTACGGTAAGGCACTCCGCACGGTAAAATCTTGCGTCGGTAGCACTTGGTGTCGCTTTGGTGTGCAGGATTCTACCAGTTTGGCAATTGAGGTAGAACTACGTTATCGAGGCTTGCGATCGCCTCACAAACTAAAATCAGCAGTATCAGGTTGCACCCGCGAATGTGCGGAAGCTCAAAGCAAGGATTTTGGCATCATCGCTACAGAAAATGGCTGGAATTTGTATGTGTGTGGCAATGGTGGAATGAAGCCGCAACACGCGGTACTGTTAGCATCAGACATCGACAAGGAGACGTTGATCAAATATATAGATCGGTTCCTGATGTTCTATATTCGCACTGCAAATCGACTTGAGCGCACGGCAACTTGGTTTAACAAACTTGAAGGTGGAATCGAATACCTGAAGCAGGTAGTTATTGAAGATTCTCTTGGCATTTGTGCTGAGTTGGAAGAAGAAATGCAGCACCTTGTCAATACCTATCAATGTGAGTGGAAAGCCACAATTGAAGATCCGGAAAAGGTACAGCGTTTCCGTCACTTTGTGAATTCCGAAGAACCAGATCCGAGTCTCGTTCATGTAGAGGAACGGGGACAAAAACGCCCAGCTTATGAACACGAGAAAACTTTAGTTGGGATTTCAGAGTAACCTCACCTCCAACCCTCTCCCCGCAAGCAAAGAGGGGGCAAGAAGTTAGTAGGGTGGGAATTCCTCACCCCACAGGATAAGAGTTTCCAAGATTACTTAGCAGGAAGATACAATGATTCAAGCATTACCGATTCGTGAGACTATTACGCAGTGGGTTGATATTTGTCCACTGGCAGCGATCGCGCCTAATACTGGAGTTTGTGCTTTAGTTGAAGGTAAACAGGTGGCGATTTTCCGGGTAGGATCTGAGACTGATGTGTTTGCGCTGGGTAACTACGATCCCTTTAGCAAAACCGGCTCTACCGAACTTGTTATGTAAAAATGTTAAAAATGGCTAATCAAAATAGCAGAAACAGAATAGGTATAAGAAGTGACATTTGTTGCGGGGCTTGAATTCTGGGATTGATTGTGATTAAGTAGATGCAGTAAAAAAGCAGCCCCAGACTGGGT
>NZ_JACJOK010000075.1:0-14119 GCF_014695505.1 Trichocoleus sp. FACHB-90 | reverse complement strand
CAGGGAAACAGTAGCAAACCTGACCAGCCGACGAAGACGAAGCGATCGCGCTTTAGCCAGTCGTCTACGGAGTCAAACCAACCCCGTTCGTTAGTAGCGCGTCCGACTGCAATTGTCATTTCAAATCCTCTTACTATTGCTTCAACTCGGAGGAATTAACATTTTTTTTTGACACCGCCCACGCTAGAGCGCATTGGGCTTTTATAGAGAATTTTGTCTAGTGTCTGTCTTCAATAGACAAACTAGCTTTATTTCCCCGCGTGTCAACTTTGACTAACCTGTTGCCCTGTTGTCAGGTTTCAGGCTACTGTTATTTGGCAATTATGCGCTTTTTCCTCCAAGACTAAATCGTTGGGGTATGAGCGCGTGTTCTCTATGATAAAAAAATATCAGAATTTTTACAATCTGACACGTAATTCTCATTAATCCCTGCCAAAGTCAAATTATTCGCATCAATAGCATAAATCCCTGTTTTCGCTGGATAATCTGAATCAGACCGATCTTAAAAATCTTGCCTTGACAACTCTGGCTCTGTTTGGAGCTTTATTTCATGACTGCACCGACAACAACCACTCCTTCCCGCGTTCTCCGTCAAAAAGTTTTAGGCTCTCGCCGCTTGAGTAACTACTGGTGGGCAACCGTAGTCTCCGTAGGCGCTACTGGCTTCCTGCTGGCTGGAATTTCTAGCTACCTGAAAGTGAATCTGCTGCCCTTTGCTGACCCCACCCAGCTAACTTTCATCCCCCAAGGAGTAGCGATGGGTTTCTACGGCATCTGCGGTTTGCTCCTAGGGATCTACCTGTGGCTAGTCATCATTTTGGACGTAGGCGGCGGTTACAACGAGTTTAATCAAGAGACAGAATTCGTTCGGATCTTCCGGTGGGGCTTTCCAGGGAAAAACCGCCAGATTGAAATCACCTGCCGGACACAAGATGTGCAAGCAGTTCGAGTGGAGATTAAAGAAGGACTTAACCCCCGTCGAGCGATTTATCTGCGCGTCAAGGGACGCCGAGATATTACTCTGACCAGAGTAGGTGAACCGATATCCCTGTCAGCTCTGGAAAATCAGGGAGCAGAGCTGGCTCGTTTCTTAGAAGTGCCAATCGAAGGTCTATAAATATCTTGGTTGAGCTAACCCATATCTGCATAAGATGATTCAGTAGCTCCGGCTACACAATTAGGGGAAGTGAAAATGCAGATACAACTTCGTCACTGGTTAATATCACTGTTTATGATTGGGGGACTGATATTAGGAGGATGTGCCACACCACAGGCTGCTTCCTCGGACTCTACCAATTTAGCGACTGAAACGACCACCACACCTGCCACTACAGCGAGTAGTCCAATGAGCAATTTGCCCCGCCTAGAAGGTAAAGCCACCGTAGTTATGACGGTTAATGGCTCGCCGATTACGATTGAAGTCGATGGAACTAAGGCCCCAGTTACAGCGGGGAATTTTGTAGATTTAGTCCAGCGCGGTGTCTACGATGGTCTGGTGTTTCACCGGGTAGTACGGGAACCGCAACCCTTTGTCGTCCAAGGTGGCGACCCACAAGGTAAAGACCCTAATTTCCCGACAGAACGGCTGGGAACGGGTAGTTTTATCGATCCAACAACGAATCAAGCGCGTTACGTTCCTTTGGAAATCACGCCGAAAGGGGCAGATAAGCCCGTCATCGGTCAAACATTAAAGAGTGCAAGGGTTTCGGCTGTACCAGAATTGCGCCATACTCGCGGTGCTGTGGCTATGGCTCGTTCATCTATGCCTGACTCAGCTTCGTCGCAGTTTTACTTTGCTTTAGCAGATTTACCATTTCTGGATGGCGATTATGCTGTATTTGGCAACGTCACTCAAGGGATGGATCTGGTTGACAAGATTCAGCAAGGCGATCGCATTGAATCAGCTAAAGTAACCAAGGGTGCCGAAAACCTGAAAAAATAGCTAATGGCTAATAGCTAATAGCTTTTCAATGGTGGAAGTTGTTGTCACTGGAATTGGTTTGATTTCAGCTTTGGGTACAAGCTTGGAGTCCAGCTGGCAACAGCTAATATTGGGTAAATCTGGTATTCAGCTGCATCAACCTTTTGGGGAACTTTCCCCGCGTCCCTTGGCGCTGATAGGCAAACAACCAGCCCAGTTAGAAACTTTAACTGGGCTGGTTGTCGCTGCGGCCTTGCAAGATGCTGCTTTGGTTGCACCCTTGCCTGATTGTGGCGTGGTAATTGGCTCTAGTCGCTCTCATCAGGCATCTTGGGAGAAATTGGCGCGGGAGTTTTATCGGACAGATCCCCCCCAACCCCCCCGTGATCAGGGGGGGCTAGGAAAGCAATGGTTGGAGGCGCTGCCGCATATGAATGCGATCGCATCCGCCAGGTCTATCGGGGCAACAGGCGCGGTATTGGCACCAATGGCAGCTTGTGCAACTGGAATTTGGGCGATCGCGCAAGGCTTCCACTTGATAAAATCTGGGCAGTGTCAGCAAGTCATTGCTGGGGCGGTGGAAGCCCCAATTACACCATTGACCCTGGCTGGATTTAAGCAGATGGGTGCTTTAGCCCAATCTGGCGCTTATCCTTTCGACCGACACCGAGAAGGATTGGTCTTGGGAGAAGGGGCTGCTGTCTTGGTACTTGAATCAGCGGATTTAGCAAAGCGACGGTCAGCACGGATTTATGGTCAAGTGCTGGAATTTGGCTTGACAGCAGATGCTTATCATGCTAATGCGCCAGAGCCTGGAGGGAAAAGCGCGATCGCGGCTATCAAACAATGCTTAGAACGCAGCCACCTTTCCCCATCTGACATTGATTACATTCACGCCCACGGTACAGCTACCCAGCTAAATGACCAAAACGAAGCACAGCTAATTAAGAAGTTGTTTCCCCAAGCAGTTCCAGTTAGTTCCACCAAAGGAGCCACAGGTCATACACTGGGAGCATCAGGAGCCTTGGGTGCAGCTTTTAGCCTGATGGCATTGCAGCATCAAATTTTACCGCCGTGCGTCGGGTTGAAAGAAGCTGAATTTGATTTGAATTTAGTTACAGTGTCGCGTCCGGCTGAGATTCGGCGGGTGCTTTGTTTTAGCTTTGGTTTCGGAGGACAGAATGCGGTGGTAGCATTGGGTAAAATGTAGCCACGCCTTTAGGCGTTGGGCTATACGAATGAAGCCTACCTTCGCACGCTTTATAAAATTTTTTATAAGGTGATTTCCCATCCCAGTCAGGGATTAGGGATTTTTGGTGATGGTGGCTTGGTTGCGGATGTAGTTAGTTACTTGATCGATGTTGTGGCGACTAACTTTAAATGCACTATAACCACCTTGCCATTTGAAAATTTTTTTAGTTTTATTTCATTGGTAATTATATGGGAAGAACTGCCTTTAGCTTTATTCAAATACAGTCAATGCGGGCGGGAAATCAGTTAATAGGTAAACATGAGCTGCTACGCCGCCAATAGCAACTACCTTGCATTTTAATTGATCGCACTGGCTAACAAGTGCTGTATAAATTACCTCTTGAACGTCTGATGTAACCAGCGGTAATTTATCCCAATTTACCCAAACAAAGTGTAGATACAACTACGTAAAATTTCTGTGCATTTTCCCTGTTGTAAGAATGCCCTCGCCCTGAAGGTTTAGGGTGAGGGCAAAAAATTTGTATAAAAATAAACAAAAAAAATAGGGTGTATGCCACCCTAAAAACTCTCTACAAATATTTAACTGGCGATTACTCTAAAAAAGGCAATTTACACCACCTATTGCTTTTTACCTCTAACTAGCCAAACGTTCTGGCGTTTGAGATTGCAACACAGATACCAAATGCTCCACGCCTCTTTGTAGATGTCGCGTCACCGTCATCGGGCTGACACCGATGCGTTTAGCCGCTTCTTTCCGGGGAAGATCGCGTACTAACACTAAATCAATAGCCGCCTTAGTTTTGTTATCCAGATGGCTCATCGCGCCTTCCAGTTCTTGCCGTTCTTCTTCTTGATATTGCAAGCTTTGATAACGAGCATCAGGCAGCGTTTCTCCCAACGTAATCTGAAAATCAAACTGTTGATAAACGATAGTATCTAAACTTAGTGGTCGGCAGTTTTGAGTCGCTACTTTACTTTCATTCCATTCATCTAGCGATACTTTGAGTGCTTCGGCAATTTCAACTTCTTTTGGCGAACGCCCCAAAGTTTGTGCCAAATCTTTACGCGCTTTTTGTCCTTCTTGCTGGAGATCCTGCCAACGACGAGGCATTTTCATCACGCCGCCCTTGTCGCGCAAAAAATGTAGCATCTCACCGCGAATGTAAGGAACCGCAAAGGAACTAAAAGCATAGCCTTGATGAGGGTTGAATCTCTCAATCGCCCGCATCAAACCGAGATAGCCGAGTTGTTCCAAATCTTCATAAGGTTCAGAACACTGATAGCTGACTCGGTGAGCAATTTTCCTCACCAGTCCCATATTTAACTCCACCAGTCGATTGCGAACTTCAACGGATGGATGTCTATAGTATTTAATTAAAAGTTCCATCGAATCGGAGCTGCAAGAAGGTTGAGTCGCCATTGTCAAAGCCTCTGTAATACCAGCCCGTTTAGGAAATTGGGCGATCGCTAAATCTTTTTCGTTTCACCTGAACTTATTTTCTTTAGAGGCGGAGCTACACACCATCGTTGGATTACGGAATTCACAGAGGACTTCCTCCCAAATGTCAGCATATATACGTAAATTTCGCCTTGGTTCCGTCGGAGCTTGTCTATAGGCCTGTCTATGGGTAAATTTGTGCATAGGCTCAGCGAGGCAGCAATCTAAATCTTTATTAGGGATGGACATGAAATTAGGCTCTTAAAACAAGCCGCGAGATCCTGGAGTGGGAACCCAGTAGCAGAAGACTTAAGGTCTACGCCACAATTGAATTGGAAGGTAATCCTTTTTTGTAAATTATTGGTTTAGTTCTGAGGAAGTCCCATGAGTAACACCAGCAACTTCCGTCAAGCGATACGTGAGGCTAAAAATCACGCGCTCGTTGGCCCCAATGTGATTGCCAATGCCCTACCCTACGTAGGCGCTGGACTTGTTTTAACCGCACTTGGCAGCTACGGGGGTCTTGGCGTTCTCCGTTCCAATCCAGAGATATTCATGCCAACCTTCTGGGTGGCGCTGATTGCAGAATTTGCTCTCTTCTTCGTTGCCCAAAACGTTGCCGCAAAAGGTAACAAGAGCGTTGCTCTGCCGCTTTTGGCTACCTACAGCCTGCTGTCTGGCTATACCCTGAGTGGGTTGTTGTTCATCGCGTTGAGGACATCTGGAGTCGGTTTGCAAGGAATTGGTTTTGCTGCTCTCGGTTGCGGCATTACCTTTATTGCAGCACGGCAGATTGGTTCTAACCTGTCTGACCAAGACGGCATGGCTTTGACTAAAACTGTACAGCTAGGCATCATTGCCCTAATTGTTGTGCTAGTGGGTCAGCTGCTGTTGTCCTTCTTTGGTGTCTATACACCCACCTGGCTAGAAATTGCCATTTCTGGCATTGGCGTGTTTTTGTTTGCAGGTGCTGCTGTGGTGGATTTCTACATCCTGCCGCGCACCTACCGCAACGATGAGTATCTGCCTGCCGCTTTGTCGATGTATTTAACGTACATCAACCTGTTCATTTTCATTTTGCGCTTGATGATCGCGCTCAATAGCCGCGATTAATAGGCAAAAGGTTACGCGAACTAAAATAAGCTTGAAACCGTGGCTTAAATATCAAAAGCTACGGTTTTTTCTTATACATAGAAAGTAAAGACTCCAGCTAAGATCGAAAAGAGTGCAACTTTACTACCAAGCGCTCATCGGAAAAAGCTCGAAACAATGATTGAACTACTAGACATTAAACGAGAAGTCGAAACGTTGTGCGATCGCCTGGGTAAAACTCAGGACTATCTTTGACGTTCCTGCATTGACTGCTAAAATTCAAGACCTGGAGCAATTGGCAGCTCAACCGGAATTTTGGGATGACCAAACTGCTGCACAGAAAACTCTCCAAGAACTCAATGACCTAAAATCCCACTTACAGCAATTTGAGGATTGGAAAAACAATCTGGAAGATGCTAAGGCTGTCGTAGAACTGCTGGAGTTAGAAACTGACACCGCACTCCTCGCGGAAGCGGAAACTAACGTTACCAAGCTCAATCAGGAACTCGACCGCTGGGAGTTGCAACAGCTGCTTTCTGGTACATACGACCAAAGCGGAGCAGTGCTAAGTATTAACGCTGGTGCAGGCGGTACAGACGCTCAAGACTGGGCGGAAATGTTGCTGCGGATGTACACCCGTTGGGCAGAAGATCGCGGCTACAAAGTCACCTTAGCGGAAATATCGGAAGGAGATGAAGCCGGGATAAAGTCTGCCACTTTGGAAATTGACGGGCGTTATGCTTATGGCTACCTGAAGGCAGAGAAAGGAACTCACCGACTGGTGCGGATATCGCCTTTCAACGCCAACGACAAGCGGCAAACTAGCTTTGCTGGGGTGGAAGTGATGCCAACTCTGGATAAATCGGTCACTTTGGACATTCCAGACAAGGATTTGGAAATCACTACTACCAGAGCTGGTGGCAAAGGTGGGCAAAATGTCAACAAAGTGGAAACGGCGGTGCGGATCGTTCACATTCCCACTGGGATTGCCGTGCGCTGTACCCAGGAGCGAAGTCAGCTACAAAACAAAGAAAAAGGTCTTGCTATCCTCAAGGCTAAGTTACTGATTGTTGCCCAAGAGCAACGCGCCAAGGAAATTGCCGACATTCGCGGCGATATGGTGGAGGCAGCTTGGGGCAACCAAATTCGTAACTACGTCTTCCATCCATACCAGATGGTAAAGGATCTGCGGACGGGGGTGGAAACGACTGCGATCGCTGATGTGATGAACGGCGAAATTGACCCGTTCATTGAAGCTTATCTGCGCCAAGAAAATCAGCTGGCTTAAAAAAGGCAATCAAGTGTAGGTGTAGGCTTCTCGTTCCCAGGCTCAGCCTGGGAACGCTCACAAGAGACGTTCTGCCTCCCCAGTTGATCGTGAAAGGTGACTGCCTCACTTCGGCATTCCCCGGCTCACTCTGGAAGATAAGTAGACAATCCCCTTAATAGATAAACAAACTGTTACATTTAGGGAAACAATGGTTTCTCACTCTTTGACCTTAAGTAAACGCTTCTCATGAGCAACCCATCCTCACCGTCGCCAGTGGCACAACAAAATTCAGAAAACTTGCCAGAATCGCCAGCAGCTTCGACCGAAGCTAAACCCAGCTACGTTAAACTGGCAATGCGAAACATGGTGCGAAAGCGGGGTACTTCTTTGCAACACTTCGCACTGACAACCGTTGGTTTGTTGGCTGTTCTGATTGGTTTGTCCTACATTACTCGTTAACGACAAGTTAGACAAAAGTGCAAGTTGAAGTCAGCGTACAAGATTGTTTTTTCTCTTCCAGTGCATCTGCTGCTGTTGACAACTCATTTAGTAGCGCCGCAGGCGAAGCTATCCCGGAGGGAATCGCCCCGGAAACTTGGGAAATCTGGTTTTATCGCTGGATGGAAAGTCTGCACCCGGATATTCCACCAGCGGATGCTTACGAACTGAGTCTGCGCCTCACCGACGATGAGGAAATGCAGGCGCTTAATTCTCAGTACCGTCAGCAAAATAAACCGACAGATGTGCTGGCTTTTGCCTCCTTAGAGGTAGACTGTCCTCAACCAGTCGAATTAATGGAGGATACGCCTCTGTATCTGGGGGATATCGCGATCTCTGTGGATACGGCAATTCGCCAGGCTCAACAACAAGGACATCCATTAAAAACCGAGCTAGCTTGGTTAGCTGCTCACGGCTTGCTACATCTTCTCGGCTGGGATCATCCCGATGAAGATAGCTTAAGTGAAATGTTAAATCAGCAGGAAACTTTACTTCAGATTGTTGGTCTTGATATCCAGCTGAATTAGATCCAACAGCCGCAAGTTGTAATATTCTAGGTTGATGCAATTGTTCGTATCCCGGATTGGAGTTTCCCGGTTATGAAGCTGGATCAATGGTTAATTTCCTTTAGGCAAGAAAAAAACGCTGCCATGCCTCAAGAACTTTCAACACCTTCGATTAACTGCTCTGATGTGGTGAAACCAAACCGGGATTTATCTTGGCGAATTGCTCCCAACTTACTGATTAGTTTTAAATATGCTTGGGCTGGACTCCGATATGCCTTTGTTACCCAGCGCAATTTTCGCATCCATGTAGTCATAGGTACAGGAGCGATCGCTATATGTGTCTTTTTGCATCTCCAACCCGTGGAAATGGCGGTGATTGGCTTGACAATTGGGCTGGTGCTGGCAATGGAATTATTAAATACCGCGATTGAGTCGGTCGTTGACTTAACGGTTAAGCAGTCCTACCATGAACTTGCCAAAATTGCCAAAGACTGTGCCGCTGGTGCTGTTCTGATTTCAGCGCTAGTGTCAGTGTTGGTAGCCACTTCGCTAATGCTACCCCCACTTGTAGCTTTGATTCAGTCGGCGCTGCGCTAAAAAAGTGCTGAGGATTGAGCCAAGAAGGAGTGATAAAGTTTGATTATCGTTATTGATAACTACGACAGTTTCACCTATAACCTAGTGCAGTACCTGGGAGAGCTGGGCGCACAACTGCCTGTAGCGTCTCAGATTCAGGTATATAGAAATGACCAAATCTCTCTGGAGCAAATCCGCCTTGCTAAGCCAGATGGAATCGTGATTTCTCCTGGCCCAGGCCGTCCAGAAGATGCTGGAGTTTCCCAACAACTAATTCAAGAACTAGGCTCCGCTGTGCCAATTTTAGGGGTTTGCCTGGGCCATCAAGGTATTGGTCAGGTTTTCGGTGGTGAGGTGGTTTCTGCGCCAATGTTGATGCACGGAAAAACTTCTCCCATCCATCACACAGATACGGGCGTGTTTAAAGGATTAGACAATCCTTTTACCGCTACCCGGTATCATAGTTTGGTGATTGACCGCCAAACCTGCCCAGATGTCCTAGAAATTACGGCTTGGGTGGAGGATGGCACAATCATGGGCGTTCGGCATCGGAACTATCCGCATATTCAGGGCGTCCAATTTCATCCAGAGAGTATTTTGACGACTTCAGGAAAACAGTTGTTGCGAAACTTTCTGGAATCACTTTAGAAGCTAATAGCTAATAGCTAATTGTTGATTACTATTGACTATTAGCTATTAATAAAGAACTAATGACTAAGGACTAAATCTTGATGAAACGGCGACAGTTGATCCAGTATGCTGGGGCGGGCTTGCTTGCAGCTTTAGGAACAGGCTTGGCTTCTGGATTTGAAAGTTATCAGGCCCAGACATCTGGTGATTCACTTTCTATTAAGTGGCTGGGGCATACCAGCTTTTTGTTTACTGGGGGCGGCAAACGAGTTCTGGTGAATCCCTTTCAGAATTTGGGCTGCACATCTGGCTATCGTTCATCTAAGGTGGCGGCAGATTTGGTGTTAGTCAGCAGTCTATTGCTTGATGAAGGCGGGGTGGAAGGGCTGCCGGGGAATCCGAAATTAATCTACGAACCGGGAGCTTATCAAGTTGATAATTTAAAACTTCAAGGTATTAGCATTAGCAAAGACCGCGAGGGCGGACGACGTTTTGGGACGAATGTGGCTTGGCGTTGGACGCAAGGGGGAATAAATGTTCTGCATTTGGGGGGTGCGGCGGCACCGATTGAGATTGAGCAGAAAATTCTCATGGGGCGTCCTGATGTAGTGCTGGTTCCTGTGGGCGGCGGTGCGAAAGCTTACACGCCGACGGAAGCAAAGCAGGCGATACAAGTTCTCAATCCGAAGTTGGTGATTCCGACCCATTACCGGACGCAAGCTGCCGATCCTGCTAAGTGCGATATTGTGGCTGTGGATGAGTTTTTGGCATTGGTTGATGGGATGCCGATACGTCGTGTTGGTGACACGCTGACGATTAAGCCAGGAGATTTGCCGAGTAATGGGAGCGCGATCGCATTGATGAGTTATAAATTTTAAATTACATCCTCGTTCCCCGCCTCAGCCTGGGAACGAGAACTACTCGTTAATGACTGAATAAAGTTGATTAAATTTCTCATTGGGTAACAAACCCCTTGGATCTAACGATAAATTTTCTTTGATACGGGTGACAAGATACATATCGATGTCACCTTTATTTTTTGCATCGATTTTCCCCCGATACTCGCATTCAAAAAAATCTTTGATTAACTGAAAAGTTGTTTCGGAAATATTAATGCCTCCGGGAACACCAGATGATTCCATTCTGGATGCAGTATTAACAGTATCTCCCCAAACATCATAAGCAAACTTCTTGTGTCCGATTGCACCTGCTAATAATGGGCCTGAGTGAATGCCGATGCGAATTTCCCAGTAGGGATGATTGTTTTGAATTTTTTCTTGTCGCCGCCATTGCATAAATTCTCGAATTTGTAAGGCGGCTAGGGCGGCATCAATCGCATGGGTGCGGTTGGGAGTGGGGATTCCGCCAACACACATATAACTGTCACCAATTGTTTTTAATTTTTCTAGATTCTGTCCTTCAGTTACCATATCGAAAGCAGAAAAGCAATAATCTAGTTCATCTACTAATTCTTGGGGTGGCAGTTGTTCGGCTAAGCTAGTAAAGTTCTTGAAGTCGGTAAATAGAACTGAGGCGGATTCATAATAAACAGGTTTTACTCTGCCTGTGCTTTTGAGTTCATCAGCAACACCTGCTGGCAGGATGTTTAATAGTAGTTGGTCAGATTTGCGTTTTTCTGCCTCTAGTTGAGCATTTAGCTGATTTAACTCTTCAAAGCAGTTGGCGTTGCGAATTGCTGCTGATACTTGCAAAGCTAGTAAATAGCCGATACGCAAATCTTCCAGGGTGTAAGCTTTTGCTGAAGCGGTGGCAAAGTTGATTGTACCCATGACTAAAGAGCGATCGCTTACCAATGGGATAATCAGCTGCGAGGCGTAGGGTGCTAAAAAAGCTGCCGTTGAACCTTCTTTAATTAGTTGGGATTGACCCGTTTTCATGACACGCCCCAGAGGACTATCCTCTGTGACGCTAGCCGCGTCCAATTCCACAGGAGAACCAAACAATGTCACCAGACGGCAAGAATTGCTATGACAGATGTAGACGCTACAATGCTCAAAATCTAGCAACCATTTGGCTTGTTTGCCTACGACTCGCAAAATCTCATCTAGATTAAGGGAACGATTGATCGCTGTGGCAATTTCATTCACTGCGGCGATGCGGCTGGATAGGGCTTGGGTTTCAGCCAGTAGACGGCGGGCTATCAGCAGCAGTGGTTCCCGTTCTTGCTTTTCCAGCCCGTTCGCATTCATGGAGTTGGGAAGATAGGGTGATTGTAAATTTATAATGAGTCGATTTCCAGGGCGATCGCGTCCGTATATCGGTTTATGCTGGTGAATAAGTCAGCTGTGCCAATAATCTCGAAAATTTCTGACTCGTCTAACCCCAACGAACGCAACTGCTGGTAATCTGCATCAGTTAAATCGTGCGGTTTGGTGGCGGCTTTTAAGCCAAAGGTGATTACGGCTTTTTCACGGGCTGGTAACGGACAAGCAGCAAAGTCTGAAACTAACGTCTTGAGGACTTCTTCACTCATCCCCAAGGCTGATAATCCATGCAGATGAACGTTTAAGGCATAGGGACTATTATTGGCTTGGGAGATGGCGACCCCAACCATTTCTTTGAGGGTGCGGGGTACGTCTCCCCGGAGGATAGTGGCGCGAAACTTTTTCCAGTTGGCTTCTAATAAGTCGGGATTGATAGCCATCGATTTGAAAATGTTGGGAACGATGCCAAACCCTAATTCTGTTAAGATTTCGTCGTAAACTTCCTTAACTTTTAAATCGGTTACTTCATCTTGTTCCTTGATGGGAAAGTGAGCCATTGGTGCCTCTCGTGTTTGGTTATGTGGGTGTAAAATGATACACAGAAGTGAAATCTTTATTTAAGACTTACCCTGATCTCCAGTTTTCGCGCCTTACAAAGCCTGGACAGGATAATTCTGCTTATTAGTAGTTGCACCCGCAAATAACACTCTGTTGTCCTCAAGGCAGAACAGGGTCGCTCAGACAATGCTCTGTATTATTAATTATGAGCTAATTTTTGTTGAGATAGATTACTGTATTTGAATATTAGATAAGGAATGAACCGATAAAATAAAAAGATATAATTCCTAAAACTAATAGAATTAAGGTTATGCAAGCAGAATACCGCGATCGCCGCCAGCAGTTGATGGCAAAAATTGGCAACGGAACGGGCATATTCCGTAGTGCGCCAGTGGCTGTTATGCACAACGATGTCGAGTACACTTTCCGGCAGGATAGTGATTTTTTTTACTTGACGGGGTTTAATGAACCGGAGGCGGTGGCAGTTTTAGCACCACACCACGCTGAACACAAGTTTATTCTCTTTGTGCAGCCGAAAGAACGCGAGAAGGAAGTTTGGACGGGATATCGGGTTGGTGTGGATGCAGCAAAAGAATTCTATGGGGCTGATGAAGCTTATCCGATTGCGGAACTTGATGAGAAGCTGCCCCAGTATTTAGAAAAAGCCGATCGGATTTATTATCATTTGGGACGCGATCGCGCTTTCAACGATACGATTATCAAACACTGGCAGCGTTTAATGGCGGGTTATCCCAAACGCGGTACGGGGCCAATTGCCATTGAAGACACAAACCCCGTCCTTCATGCAATGCGGCTGGTGAAAAGCCCCGCCGAGTTAGAATTATTACGCCGTGCGGCTGATATCTCAGTAGAAGCACATAACCACGCGCGGGAGTTCGCGCAACCGGGGTGTTACGAGTACGAAATTCAGGCGGAGATGGAACACATCTTCCGAAAGCGGGGTGGGATGGGGCCAGCTTATCCCTCAATTGTTGCCTCTGGCGCTAATGCCTGCGTGCTGCACTACATTGAAAACGATCGGCAGATGCAGGATAATGATTTGCTGCTGATTGATGCGGGTTGTTGTTACAAATATTACAACGGGGATATCACCCGCACTTTCCCGGTTGGGGGCAAATTTACGGCAGAACAGAAGATACTTTACGAGATTGTATTAGAGGCGCAGTTACAAGCGATCGCGCAAGTTCAACCAGGCAATCCTTATAATTTATTTCACGATACAGCAGTGCGGGTGCTGGTAGAAGGTTTGATGGATTTGGGACTTCTGGCGGGTGATATTGAAGAAATCATCAAAGAGGAGAAATATAAACCTTTTTATATGCACCGTACCGGACACTGGCTGGGGTTAGATGTCCACGATGCAGGTGTTTACAAGCACGGCGAGGAAGTCTGGCAAAGTTTGCAACCCGGTCATGTGCTGACAGTGGAACCGGGACTTTATATTGGACTTGATGTGCAACCTGTCGAAGGACAGCCAGCGATAGATGACAGGTGGCGCGGGATTGGTATCCGGATTGAGGATGATGTTTTAGTCACTGAGTCAGGACATGAGGTTTTGACACAAGCAGTGCCTAAATTGGTGGACGAATTGGAAGCGTAAAGAGAATTCGGTTTCTCGTTAAGAGTCCTCTTTCATAGGACTGGTAAAGGATTTCAGTTCTTTTTTAATCGACAAAGAGACAGACGAGATCGCCCTTGTCTCTACATACATTAAAATGTATGTAGAGACAAGGGCGATCTCGTTCCTACATCTGGAAAATTGATTCCGGGCGGGTCAAGTATTTTGGCAATAACTCTTTTGTAGATGTAATTTGGAAAATAATGCAAGCTTTTTAAATTCTCTAGAGATATCTTCTATTTAAGGCTATTTATATCTAAGTCAAGTAAAATAAATTGCATTAAAATTGGCGCAACCCGCTCGTAATATATTCTATTTAGGGGAAGATATTATGATTATTAAGTGGATGAAGCTAGTAATGAATAATAGTAAATAAAAATTTTTAGGCAATCAAGGAGGTTGAATATATGCTTAATTATCGTACTAGGATTTACACAAAAATACGGCTCTACCGAACATGGTATGTAAAATAAACTGAAATTAGCTGGCAAAATGCCAAGTCAGAAAACTTCTTAATTTGAAATTGTTGAAGTTTCTAAACCCATAACCTCTTC
>NZ_JACJOK010000074.1:0-11140 GCF_014695505.1 Trichocoleus sp. FACHB-90 | reverse complement strand
AAGTTAATTATTCGGCAGAGCTATGGTTTTAAGAGCTTTGAATCTTTACGAGAGAAGCTGCTAGCTTGCTTATTTAAATAAAATTTACTTATACCCATAAGTACAGGAGAGCCGCAAAGTGTTTGCTGACAAAGGCTATGTCTCCCAAAAGTTGGCAAAACAACTGCTCCATACCGCAGGCATTCAACTCATTACTAAGCTCAAGCGCAACATGAAACAACGATTGATGTCCTTCAACGACCGTTTGATGCTTCGCAAGCGCTCGATTATTGAAACCATCATCGACCAGTTGAAAAATATCTCTCAAATTGAGCATTCGCGCCATCGTTCTCCGGTCAATTGCTTTGTCAATATTCTTGGCGGTTTGATTGCCTATTGCCATCAGCCAAAGAAGCCGTCCATTGCGATCAACCACAATTTGCAGCTTCCCGCTTAACCCGAACTCAGGTTAAAAGTAAGCTCTTCTCGATAATTCAAAGAGTTTGTGCAATTGACATCCATTGCAGTTAGCCATGCCTATCTACCTGTTGTGTTAGTTATTGTCAAGGAAAGATACAACCTCCCTAAAACTCAAATCATTCAATGTCTTAGCAAACGGGCGATCGCTTTTACCAATTCATCAGGTTCGACAGGCTTCGAGATGTGCATCCCAAATCCGGCAGCTAAGGCTTGCTGTTGGTTGATTTCTCCGGCATAGGCAGTAAGTGCGATCGCAGGAATCAGCCCTCCCTGTTCAGGGGACCACTTTCTAATTTGCCGAATCAGGGCATAACCATCCATGTCTGGCATCCCAATGTCACATAACAGCAGATCGGGGACAGATTCATTCAGGAGAGTCAACGCCTGTGTAGCCGAAGTGGCTGTCGTAACTTGTGCGCCAGATTGCATTAGGGTGAATGCTGCCAACTCCCGCATATCTGCATCATCGTCCACAACCAAGACCTGAATACCTGCTAAGTCTGTCGCACTTTCTGGGTGTCTGCGATCGTCCGAGGGTTTCGGCTCTACGATGTTTAACGGTAGCCGGATGGTAAATGTAGCCCCTAAGTTCTGTCCTAAGCTGTCTGCTTGAACGGTTCCTCCGTGCAGTTCGGTAAAATGGCGGACGATCGCCAGCCCCAATCCCAATCCGCCAAATTTTCGGGTCGTTGTGCCATCTTCTTGACGGAAGTAGTCAAACACATAGGGTAAGAACTCTGGACTGATGCCTTTTCCAGTATCTTTGACTTGAATCTGAGCATAGGTGCCAACCTGGTCTAGCCGCACCTCGATTCGTCCTCCGGCTGGGGTGAACTTCACGGCATTGGAGAGGAGGTTCCAGACTACCTGTTGGAGGCGATTTGTATCGCCTGAAACCGTTCCTGAAATAGGATTAAATGTGGTCTGGATTTCAATGTGTTTGGCTTCGGCTGCCAGTCGTACCGTTTCCAGGGCAGCTTCAATCATTGCCGCTAGATTCACAGGAGCGACGTTTAACGTCATTTTTCCTTGCAGAATGCGCGAGACATCCAACAAGTCCTCAATTAATTGGGCTTGCAGCTTGGCGTTGCGTTCGATCGTTTCCAGGGCTTGCTGGGTTTTTGTGGCATCTAGTCGCCCAGTTCTTAGCAATTTCGTCCAACCCAGAATCGGATTGAGGGGCGATCGCAACTCGTGGGACAATACGGCTAAAAATTCGTCTTTAATCCGGTTAGCGGCTTCTGCTTTTGCCCGATCGCGTTGAGCTAACCGATATAACTTAGCATTGTCGATCGCCAAAGAAGCACGACGCGCCAATTCCTCTGCCAGTTGCAAATCTGCTGAGGTATACCGCCGTCCAGATTCGGCACAGATAAAGGAAATGACCCCTAGAATTCGTGCCTGAGTTCGTAGGGGCACCGTCATTACAGAGCTGAATCCAACCTGCCGCAGAATCTCTAAATGCTCTGAATCACGCGCTGCTTGTACCAACAGTTCATCGGGAATCTCCGGCACTAAATCAGGTTGTCCAGTTCGCAATGTGTATGCAGCACCGCGAGGGTCATCCGGGTTCAGAGGATACTTGTCTCTAATCTGATATGCCCATGAAAGCTTGGCAGGGTCAATGTGAGCAACCGCAATCTGCTCGATCGCACCATCCTCTTCTATCATGTGAACCGTACACCAGTCCGCTAATTCCGGCACTGTAAGCTGCGCGACTCGCTCCAAAGTTGTTTGATAATCCAGTGAGGATGCAAGCACCGCACTTGCCTCAGAAAGAAAGCGTTGGGCAAGTTCTAACTGCACCCGTTCCGTCACATCTACCACATACACGAGAATGCCTTCGACCTGACCGTTTGAGTTAACAGTTGGAAGATAGTAAACGTTGTAGTAACCGGGACGGCGATCGCTGCGTCCGGGAACATTCACTGCAAAGTTGGGTGAAATGAAAGGATTCCCTGTGGCGTAAATCTGATGGAAGACTTCAACTAATTTGGGATCGGACTGACCAAAAATATCTGGAATTGAATAGCCTAAGTGTTGCTCGCGGGTTAATCCATTAATTTCTGCTAATGCTTCGTTGATGGCAATAAATCGCTGCTGGGCATCTAGCAGGGCAAGTCCAATCGGTGATGTTTCAAAGATGGTTTCCAGTTGGCCCTGTGCCACTTCCGCTTCGGACTGTGCAACGCGCTCGCGTTCTAACAGTTGTTCTCGTTCTTGTTCTGCTTGCTTGCGCTCCGTCACATTCAGCACCAGCGATAACACCGAAATCATCCGTCCCGATTCGTCCCTGAGACTGGAGTTATACCACTCGCAATGCACAACGTTGCGATCTTTCGTGTAATTGCGGTTGTATGAAAAAATATGGGGTTCTTCACCATAGACCAGCCGTTGGCAGACTTCAGTAACTGCTTCCAGGTCTTCCTCAAAGACAAAAGGTATCTCTGTTAAAGATTTGCCCAGAATTTCTTCGGCCCTCCAGCCCAAAATGCGCTCTGCACCAGCAGACCACCGAATGACTCGAAAGTCTCGATCCCATTCAACGACTGCCATAGGAGAGTTTTCAACATGGAAGTTGAGCTTTTGTAGGGCTTGACGCAACGTTTCTTCTGCTTGCTTGCGTTCTGTGATATCAATGACAACTCCGATCGACTGCTTGGGATTTCCCTGAGAATCATAAGTAAACTGTCCTCTGGCTTCGACCCAGTGAATCGAGCCATCTGACCAACGCAGGCGATATTCATGGTGAAACTCCTTCTTGTCAGCTATGGCTTGCTGAAATTTCGCCTCAGCTTCTGCTAAGTCATCGGGATGAACCCGACTTGCCCAAACTTCATAACTGGGTTCGCACTCATTCGGTTGAAGACCCAGCACCGTAAAGTGTCCTTCTGACCAAAGCAAAGCATCGGTCTGCATATCCCAGTCCCACGTTCCCATGCGTCCGACCTTCAGCGCGAGTTGCAGATGAGCTTCACTTTCTCGCAATTTCTCTTCTGCCCGCGATCGCTCCACGGCTAGCCAGGTTTTTTCAGCAATTCGCTCCATCACCGCCACATCTTCCTCCGTCCAGTGGCGAACAGAGACATGGTGCAACACCAACAATGCGACAAACCGTCCCTCTTTCACCAATGGAACACATAGCAGAGACTTGGTTTGGATTGCATCGTAGGCAGCAGCCCAAACTCCGGCAGTCCGAGGATCGCGATCGACATCATCTACGACGATAGTTTTGCCCTGCTTTAATTCAGCAATGAGTTCAGAGCCAAATGAATCCATGTGATGGCTACCGACGATGCTGATCGCACCATTGCAATAGTCTCGATCGACATTGACATATTCCTGAGTAGAATCAATTTCACCGTAGGTACAGCGAGTGACTTGGAAGTGCTGCCCTGTGGCACAAACCACCTGCCACATAATTTCCTTAGGGTCTTGAATGGCACGAATCGCGTCATTCAATTCGATCAGAAATTGCTGAATTTCTTCTTTCTGCTGGAGGTTATCGAGCAGTTGTTCAATTTGTTGCCTTGCCCGCACTTGGGCTGTCACGTCGATGTTATAAATCAACACGCCCTGAATGGTTCCTTCGGCATCCCGCCAAGCCGGACAGATGCAGTTGAAAAATCCCTCTTCCAACACACCATCGCCGTTCCGATCCCAGTAAACAGGCGACTCATTCCGAATAAATGTTTCTCCCGTCCGGTAAACGCGCTCAATGACATCAAAGTAAATTTGCCCCTCTAGTTCCGGGAAAACGTCCCGTATTGATTTCCCGATCATGTCTGGAGTGCGCCCAGTCCCTTGCAGATAGGTTGGATTGGCAAATTCATACACAAGATCGGAACCTTTAACAATGCTAATCATGGCAGGGAACTGCATCAGGATTTCATACAACCGCTGGCGTTCGCTTTCTGCTGACCGTCGGGCAGTTTGTTCTCGTTTTAAAAGGCGATCGCGCTCTGCTTCGATCTGTTTGCGTTCCGTGATCTCAACCGAAACGCCAATCATACGAACTCCTCGCCCCGTTGCATCCCGATAGACTTGTCCCTGACTGTTGAGCCAGCGCACAACTCCGTCCCGACTAATTACCCGGTACTCCTGCACGTAGGACTGTTCTCCCGCAATTGCCCCTTGAGCCGCTTGGAGCACCCGTTGTCGATCGTCTGGATGAATGAGCGCAAAAAAGCCTTCTCCTGTGCCTTCATGAAAACCCCAAACGTCTAGAGCATTAGCAGAACACACTACCTGATTGGTCGGCAAATCCATATCCCAGACCACCATCTGAGCCGCCGTTAATGCCAATCGCAGGCGTTCTTCGCTCTCTCGTAAGGCCTGTTCAACTTGTTTGTAATCCGTTACATCACGAGCAATACTCAGTAATGATGCAACAGAATCATCACTGGCAAATTCGGGGACAATACGCGCCTGATACCATCGAATACCATTTAGAGTCGGAAACTTAAATTCAATCGTCTGTTCCTGCCCGGTTCCAAAGGCTTGCCGAAAACTATCATGCCAAACACGATAGAGGTCTTCTGGCATTCCTAGTTCAACATTGGTCTTGCCAACAAATTGCTCTGATGGAATACCTGTTGCCAGTTCTACAGAAGGGCTGACATAAATATGGCGAAATTCTGTATCAACTCGGCTAATAATGTCTGGGGAATTTTCAGCCACCATTTTGAACTGTTGCTCTCGCTGCCGCAGTTCTGATTCCAAGCGTTTGCGCTCTGTTAAGTCGATCGAGAAGCCTACACCTAAATTGTTAGATCCTCCTAAATAGGCAGTCCCAATTAAAACGGGAACCCGGCTACCATCTTTACGAATGTATTCCTTCTCAAACGGCGCATGGCGACAAACTTGTTTCATCTGTGCCATTGCTTGTTGGTCTAAATGCCGAAACTCCGGTGGAGTAATCTCAAGGAAGTTTACCTCTCCCAATAAAACTTCTTCTCGCGTGTAACCTAAAGTGGCAAGCCAAGCGTCGTTGACTTCTAAAATATTGCCTTGAAAATCTCCGATGATGATGCCAATGAGATTTGCCTCAAATAAACTTCGTAGCCGCGATTCGCTTTCGCGTAAGGCTTGCTCTACAAGTTTGCGCTCGCTCACGTCTTTGAAGATAGCAACGGCTGCAACAATCTGCCCTTGGTTATCTAAAATCGGTGCTGAGTTGATGTTAATGAAAATGCGGCTACCATCATTTCGATGAATTTCTATCTCTTCGTTGGTGACGACCTCACCTGTTTTTAGCGATCGCACCAATGGATACTCATAAGGGGCATAGAGCTGACCATCTAAGCGAAAGATTTCACATGGAATAATTCGTGCATATTCCTCAAGCTCAAGCAACTGTTCGTAGCCATACCCAAGCAGTTGCTTGGTTTGTTCGTTCGCCAGAGCTAACTTACCGGATGCCGCATCAGCAATCATTACTCCAGCAGGCATTTGTCGTAAAACGGCTTCAAATCGGGCACGTTCAATTTCAAGCTCGTGCAACAAGCGTTCTCGTTCTGCCTCCGCTTGCTTGCGATCGGTCATATCTCGAAAATAAACGGCTACCCCTGTGGTCGAAGGATAGGCATTCGCCTCTAACCAACACTGGAGAGGTTCCCCAAATTCTTCCCAGGAAACAGGAACCTGTTGTGCCACTGCCCGATGTAGTTCCCGATCGGCAATTCCACCAACCAACTCAGGAAAAACCTCATTCCAAACGTGTTTTCCCAGTAGCTCTTCTGGCGTTTTGTGCAGGATTTTAGCCGCTGCCTGATTCACGTAAGTGTAGCGCCAGTCGCGATCGAAGGCGACAAAAGCATCCGTAATGCTTTCAAGAATCGTTGCCACCTGGCGCTCAGTTTCTTGGGCAGCGAGCAACTGTTCGCCTTCAAGAGTGCGGGCAAAGCGTTCAATGACTTCAGAGCGAGAAATTCCTCTCCTGTGAGCCTCTTTATCGAGCGATCGCCATGCTGTATTAGTCAGAGATACGCTGACTCGTTGTTTCATCTCCGAGTTCCAATTGCTAACAAACTTGCCTGTGGCGTCGCGCTTCATGAAGATTCATCCGTATACATACACGGTCTTCTCCATTGAACCTAAGTTACTCACTCAGGAGAATCTGCCTGAAGATAGATGCTTTAGTGATAGGGAAGACTATTCCTAAAGCAATTGTTCCCATACCCCTTGATAAACCGCTCCTCATGCAGAAGATTAAATACTGCATTACTACATTTGTCAGATAACAAATTATTTGTCGCTATCAACACATTAGTGTCGTTAATCCAAAAACCTTTCAAATCTTTTACAATAAGGGCGTTGGAAAAAATTGAAAGACCACACAGTTGGTTTCCGACAATTACTAATGTATCAAAAATAGCGTCTCCTGTTACACCATTTTTATCAGCCATTTGCTACCCTCGAACACTAGGAAATATCCGCAACTGATGGGGTCTAAGTATGTGTCTCCGCAGACTTATTTTGGATAACCAGTAATTCTACTTGCCACAGCTTAGCCAAGAAACATTTAAGCGCTTGTATCTTGTTTTAAAGGCAATTATTGAGTGTTATATACTGCCTACAACCAAGTAGTTGCGCTCGCACCCGTATCTCGACTATACCCCTCAAAGCTGCACTGCTTCGCTAGATCGTAAACTTCAAAATCTCATTATAAAAGCGTTTAACCCGCTTGAGAGCTAGCATAAAAGCGTAGGAATCCAGAAGTTGGCTTCCTACGCTTTTATAATTTATAAGCCTTCAAACCTTTTGCTGGCATGAGTTGCAAAAGTTTTATTCTTGATCACAAAATATGTTTCTTCGAGTATCTGTGTAACAACAACTTGGTCTTTAAGTAAGCCGGCGCGAAAAAAGCGAACTATATTAAGATAAGTAAATACAGAGAATACATCTACTGAGGTAAGTCAACATATGGGCGCTAGATTAAGGGTATTCCTCACTCAGAAGCAAGATAAAGCCCTCTTAGAACTGAGAACTGCGGATGTACCACAAAAAGTCAAAGACCGAGCAGAAGTAGTTAGGTTAAATGCACATGGCTGGTACGTTGAAAAAATAGCTGCTCATTTTAAGTGGACTTCACAAACAGTGAGAGAGGTTTTACATAAATGGCAAAACCTAGGCAGGTCAGGGCTTTGGGAATTGCCTGGTCGGGGGGGAAAACCGAAATGTCAAGAAGAAGACATAGAGTTTTTAGAAGAATGCCTCAAAAAAGAACCACGTACATACAACAGTCTTCAATTAGCCCAGAAATTAGAAAAAGAGCGTTCTATTAAATTAAGTCCCGACCGATTAAGGCGGGTACTAAAAAAAAGGGGATCATTTGGAAACGCACACGGAAAAGTCATAAAGGAAAACAAGATACCGTCATCCGGGAAATCAAGCAAGCCGACATAGATATGCTGGAATTAGCAGCGGCGACGGGAGAAATCGACTTAAAATATTTGGATGAATCAGGCTTTTGTGCATGGAGCGAGCCGAGTTATACGTATTATCAAATAGGTGAGCAAAAACGGCTCGAACAAACAAAGCGCCGCGGTCGGAGATTAAGTATTATCGGACTTCTTCAACAGGAAATCAGTTTTGTTTACGGTTTAGTAATTGGGGGTGTTGGTCGAAAAGCTTATATAAAAATGATGGAGAAAGAAGCTGAAGAAGCTGCTCAGATTGGACGACTAAGAGTAATCATACAAGACAATAGCCCAATACACCAATGTATGGAAGTCCAACAGTTATGGTCAAAGTGGGAACACATGGGTTTATACATCTTTTTCTTGCCCAAATATTGTTCCGAAATGAACCCAATTGAATTAGAGTGGCAACACCTTAAAAAAGATGAATTAGCAGGACAAATGTTTGAGGACGAGTTAGAGCTTGCCTACGCCGTAATTCATGGAGTAGAAGTTAGAGGAGAAAGAGGAAACTACCCTACACAACGGGTTAAATTTAACTCCAATCATGCTACTTAATGTTTCGTTACTTAACGATAATTTTTCCCGCCTACCTACTTACTCCTATCGAGGCTGTTAGCGTCATGTTCTTTATTAAAGCTTCGTTGAAATGCGCCACTGTTATGTACAAACTGCTGCAATTGCTAAGAAGTACCCATTGCTCGAAGCCCAAATTTATTATCAAGAAGTTTCAGTTTCAGAGTCGAGCTTCTCAGATGAAGTAGAAGATTGAACGTCAGCGCTCAGGTGAAATTCTTCAAGAACTCCACTTCTAGCCAACTCCTCAATCAGTGTTGAAATGCTACATCGCTCCGCTTTAGCTTTAGCTTCAAGCTTGCTCTTTCCGGTGGGAGTAATTGTCAGATTTAATCTTTCTTTTAGCTCATCGTAAATTAATCCTTTCCCCCGCTGGCACTGCTTTCCTTTATGACTTGGCTTTTTTCGGTGATCTGGTCTGATACTACTCTTTCTAATCCTTGCCATGTATCACTCCTGTTTATACGCACGAACCAAATTTCAAGATTTCTTCTCTAAAACCAGGCTAAAAGGCATTCTATAAGGATATTTTAAAAACTGCTATCGGTTCTAATCCTTGCCAGATATAAGCTTTGTTGATGTGCATAAATCGAGAATTGTCAGCCTTGTATAACTATAAAAGGCGCTTATAGAAGATTTTTGGCAAAACTAAAGTTTAATAACTTCAATTTTTGCAACCTTTGGTTGTTAGCTGTAGAGCCTTAATTAAGCATCTTAATTAAGTTTGTTATTAAACTAATTCACCCAAATGCTTTTATAGCGGGCTTTCTAGAAAACGGATTACCAAACAAACTATTAACCATTTATGGGAAGCTTGGTAATTTTGAGCATCACATAACGTTGCTCATCCATCAATTTTGTACAGTCCATTGTTACGTAAACAAGGCGTGCCGTATATCCTGACAACTCCTTTTTTCTTCTATATGAGCAGTAACAGTCTTGAAAGCGTATTAGCAAACCTGATTCATAGCCGGTGCTTTGTTAATGCGTATGAACCAAAACAATCACATGGAGTAAAAACATGAACAGTAGAACACCACTTTTTGGGATTCCAACGAATGTATTGGGTGCAGTTGATGCCTATAAACATCTTGACGATACCAAGGATTTTTCCTTAATTCAGAGTACCTTATTTCGCTTTACGATTCCCGCCCTTTCTGGGGTAGTACCTCAAGGAAGCCGGCTCACACCATCCGAGATTGCAAGCGTTCGTCAATTTCTGGCGACTCTGCCTCTTTCTCAACTCTCTGAGTTTCGAGAGGCGCCGGAAAAAACCTTTAAACTTCTCCAAACCCCAGCTAATAAACAGTCTCAGCCAAGAAGCTATCTAAACAAGTTTTTGAACTGGGTTGATGAGCAAAACTGGCTAATTACTGGGTCACTAAATGAAACCAGTGAAACGCAAGGCTACAGGTTTTACTTAAAAGGGAAGGGGGTAATGCAGCGTAAGAAACTAACTGACCGACCAGCCAATACACTAGATAAGTTTGCTCTAAGCTTTGATGTAGAAGATTACTTTCCTCAATCCAGTGAGGAAGAGGAGAGCATTAAGCAAGCCCTTGCCAAGATAGCTGGAGAAATTCAAGTCTTTGAGGATTGGATGATAGCACGTGGTTATAAAGATTCTAGCCGAAAAATTCGTCGCGAACACGCTAAAAAATTTTTAGGCTGGCTATACAGGGCACAACAAATTCCTCTGGAAAAGCTATCTCTCAGCTGCCTAATTCCAGTAATTAAACTGAAGTATTCAGTGCGTGATTTCGACACTTATGACAAGTATATCTATGCCAAAGGATTGGCAACAGAACAAGCCAAGGAAGTCGCTACAGAAACAGTAAACAAGTTGAAAGACTACTTCAAATGGCTAAATAATCAGCCAAGCCCTGGTACAAAGGCCATGTATGTTGAGGGAGTAATATCCTTAGCGAAATTGCTTTATCGCGATGAGACAGACCCGGATTATCATGCAGGGTGCATGGATGTTCCGATTGTAAAACGATTGAGAGTTTTCTGTAATAATCTGGAGAAGGAAAAACGCAGCTCTCGTCCGGCAGTACCTTATCACGAGAAAGCTATCACCTGGGAGCAAGTTTTATTAGCTTTAGAAAAACTCAGGATTGAAGCCAATCTTACCCATATTGACTCAAAGTCAAAAAGTGGGATTAGTAACCCAAAAAAGCGTTCTATGGGGGCTAGAGCTAACTCCTTGATGCGATTCCTAATTTTTGCTTTCTTCGTAGTGGTTCCTCCAGATCGAGGTCGGACATTTCGCGAACTCCGAATAGGCGAAACCTTCAAACACGGGATTTTTGAGGGGGATATTTTTATTCCGAAAGAGCGAATGCTCAATCCTTTGGAAGCCCGCTATTACATTCATTTCCTACCCGACGATTACAAAACTAGCGATGCGTATGGGGAGTGGATTGGCGAGCTTCCCAATACTCAATTTCCAGATGGTTCGTACTTTTACGATTATTTGAATCTCTGGCTTTACGATGAAGTCGTGAGCGTCCATCGACGCCATGAAATTACTTACAAAGGAATGAGAAGCGTTCTTCAGCCGGAAGATCATAAGCTGTTAAGCATTTAAATAGGGTATAATCTGAAAATAAATTTAGTCTAACAAGTGAAAGATGCCAGCGAAAAATTATCTCAATCGAGAGCAAGTAGAGAAACTACAAAAA